>JAPOZF010000788.1 GCA_026706165.1 Gemmatimonadota bacterium | reverse complement strand
GCCCGAAAGGCAGGGGGAAGGACTGGCAGCGGGCCGGGTTCTTCACCAGCAGGTACCCGAGGTCGGTCGCCGGCCTTGCAGTGGTAGCGATCGTCAGCAGCATGGGTTACAGCTTCCCATTGACCGAGCTATCATGGAATGATATCATCAGTGAATGAACCGGCGCCATCGCAGGACGCTCGAGGCGATCTTCGCCCATCCGCCCGGCGCCGTTCGTTGGCGGGATGTTGAGTTCATGCTCAAGGGGCTTGGCGGGGTCGTAAGCGAACGAGCGGGTTCCAGAGTCGCGATTCTGTTGAACGGTCGCGTCGCGGTCTTCCACCGGCCCCATCCGGGCCCCGAGATGAGCAGGGGGGCGGTGAGGGACCTGCGCCGATTCCTGGAGAATGCGGGGGTAACGCCATGATCGAGTACAAAGGCTTTCTCGGTGTCTTCGATTTCGAGCCCGATACCGGCTCGTTTCACGGGACCGTGACCAACACGAACGACGTCATCTCCTTCTACGGCACCTCGGTGGCCGAGTTGCGCCGGGAGATGCGTCGATCAGTCGAGGAGTACCTGGCTTTCTGCCGGGAGCAGGACCGTCCGCCGGAGAAGCCTTTTTCCGGGAAGTTGATGCTGCGCACGACGCCCGACCTCCATCGCAGGGTCGCCCTGCAGGCCGCCCGCCATCGGTTGAGCATGAACGCCTGGCTCCAGGAGGTCCTGGAAAGGGCCGTGGCCCAGGACTGACTCTAACCCGAGTTGCGCCGCCCCCGTTTCCGGGGACCGGTCCCTGAACCACCCAGGCGCCGCCTCCATGGCCAACACCACCGCGGCGGCGAGGGCCTCCGCCGCCAGGGCCGGGGGCAAGGGCTCCTCGTTCTCCGCTGGCTGACAGAGGGCGGGATTCTTCACCAGCAGGTACCCGAGGTCGGTCGCCGGCCTTGCAGTGGTGCCGGTCGTCAGCAGCATCGGTCAGGCCGGAGAGGTCGGCAATCCGGAAGCTGCCCGCCGGTTGCAGGTCGTCGAAGCGCGGTTCGGGGATGCGACCAATACATGATTCCAGAATCCGGGGGATGCCGTCGAATGTCCCGCGGGGAAGTCAGGTGAAGAGGGGAAATGCACCTTTGCGAGTTTCACGGTTTCTCCGAACAGGTGCAACGCGTCCGCCGGTACGTTTCGCCCCCGAATCGAACCGCTGGCCGTCAGCCAAACCGGGAACTCCCCCAGGCCCGGGGCCGCCCGCCGCGAGGCGAAGCCAGCCGCCGACCTGCTTCCGCACAAACCAGAGGCAGTCGACCTGAGCAAAGAGGAGGAGGGACCGCGAAAGGGATGTGGACCGTCGCCCGGCCGTACCTCCTCTCCATCGTCCGGCGCGGGGAAAATTGAGTCAGGCTCCTCGCCGGCTCCGCCGAATCAGTGAAACAGCAGCTCCGCCGGAATCGGCTGCCGCTCGATTCCGGGGCCGGCGATCTCGATTTCCGGGACCTCTCCGGTCCAGAAGCGCTCGATCAGCCCCGGGACGTTGACGCCGTCATACCTGAACTGCATGTATTCGAGATATCCCCCGGGGCGGATGTCGGCGAAATAGATTTCGATCGGGTGGTACCCCTCCTTCAGGTGGATCGACCAGTTTCCGAGGGCGTGCCGCCGCGTGCCCGGATACCACTGCTGCAGGGGGGACCCGGGCGCGACCTCCGCCTTTGAACCGTTCATCCACCGGTTCTCGTACCCAAGGCGGACATCGAGATCGTACCCGGCCAGGGGGGCGTAGCGGATGAACTCCTCCGGGGCGAACAGGGTGTAGATCCCATCCTCGGGGGCCCGGAGGAACCCCTCGTAGCGGAAGGCGAAAGCCTGACTCACTCTGCCTGAGCGCGGGCCGGTGTCGAAGGCGGAAGCGACCGTCCCTGTTGCGGCCGCCCTGGTCAGCGGAGCGCCGAACAGCAGCTTCGGCCACTGGTCTTCGTAGTAGCTGTACCCGAGCCCGGGCTCGAGGCTTTCCGCCAGTGAATCCGGCAGGGGCTCATGCGGCGGTTCCCGGACGTACACCGCCCGGTAGACGCGGCTCATCAACGTGTTTCCCGCCCGGTTCGCCGGCATCTCCGTAACCCAGTTCCTGAAGGCGCGCGCCTTCAGGGTCACCGGTTCCGAAAAGGTGAGGGCGCCCCTGTACAGGGGGGACTCGAGGGTGGGGTCGCTGCCGTCGGTGGTGTAGCGGATGTCGACGTCCCCGTCCGGGCAGGCGACGGTCACGGTCACTTCATCGGCGAAGGCGGAAATGTCCGGGCTGATCGCCAGCTCGCCGATGGCGCGAAGGATGGGGAAGCGCTCCTCCGCGTGCCCGTCCCGGGCGAACTCGTAGCTCTCCCTTTTCCCCAGCACCAGGCCGCGCTCGATTTTTTCTCCGGTCTTGCGCACCGTCAGGCTGGTTTCCAGGCCGTCGGCGGAGAAATCGATGCGGTCGCCGTCTTCCATTAACACGGAGACCCCCCTGCCGCCGCGGCTGCGCTCGACCCGCAGCTCCTTTTCCGACTGACCCTGCGGCCGCGGGTGGATGACGGTGATGAGCTGGCTTCTGCCGGGGCCGCTTTCCCAGTCGGCGGCAAGGTGCAGGAACTCCTTTCCCTGCCGCCTGTCGGCGCGGTACCCTTCGTACCACTCCTCCTGCAGGGTGTAGGTCTTCACCGGGGTGTAGCTCAGGGCCTGTCTCTCGCCCGTCTCCAGGAGCACGGGGCCGGCGTGATACATCGACAGGTTCGCTTTCTCCGCGGCGTGCGAGTAGAACATGCCTCTTCCGGGATCGGCCGAGACCCACCCTTCCTCGTACCCCTCGGGGAGGTCCTCCGTCAGCTTCGGCATCCACCACTGCTGCCGGTAGCGGCGCGCCCGGTCCGCCTCCATGACGTCGAGGACGAACCAGACGCCCTGCTCCTTTGCGAACTGGACGATGCGGTGGTGGGAGATCTCCCCTTCGAGGGCGTTGGCGAGGATCTCGAGGTTGACGCCGTAGTGGTAGAGCATCGGCTCGTGGTCGGGAGAGTCGCTGTAGATCCCGTCGTACCTGCCCTCGGCGAGGTCGAAGTAGGCGCTGTGGTGGGTGCGCCAGGGAGACAGCGGCGCCAGCCCCGGCTGGTGCTCCCCCTTGCGCCCGTGTCCGGTCAGGCCGGCGCGGGCGAACTGGTCCTGGCCGTCGACCTGGACCGGGCTGCGCACGTAGTGGTAGGCGTAGGGAATGCCCTGGACGAGCAGCGTCTGGTCGAAGGCGCTCAGGGTCAGGGAGTTGCAGTTCTTTGCCCGCAGGAACAGGCCGCCGTCGAGGCCGCGGCCGCTCGAGTGCAGGAACAGGCCGGCCTGGTCCCGGCGCGCGTCCCACCCGGAGCGCATGATGCTGATGTGGTTGTAGGGGAAGCTGATCGAGGTGTAGGGCGGAAGCCCGGAGGCGAGCAGGCCCCCTTTCAGCAGGGGATTGTCCTCATCGGTCCAGGCGGTTCCCCGCCAGTCGGGAGCGGTCTGGTTTCTCAGGATGGTCGCGGCGATCGCCTGCAGGGAGGGGTCCATCAGGGCCCGCGGCTGGTAGCGGGCTACGAGGTTCACCCTGGTGCTGAAATCGGCGTTGCGGCGGTCGGTCGATACGCCGTTGAGCACCTCGCCGCCGGCCTCGAACAGGTTGAGGTACCAGAACACCCGTTCGGCGAGGCGGTCCTCGTACTCCAGTTCCAGGCCCGGGGTGAGCCACCCGGGGTCGGCGTCCCTGATCCTTTCGAGGTAGATGGAGTTCTCGGTGAGCTCGTGGCGGCTGTACCCGGCCATGCGCGCGTACATGGAGCCGTCCGGCAGGTCGATGAGGGCGTTGTAGATCTCGAACTGCCGGCGCGACTCGGTCTCGAGCAGCCTGGCGATTCTGAAGTCGTGGAGGAAGGTGCTCAGGAACTGCTGCACGTGGACGGCGCCGCAGGAGTGGTTGCCGCTCTGTTCGCGGTTGTAGTAGAGCGACTGCGGCAGCAGAACGGTCAGCTGCCGGACCAGGATGCGCGCCAGGGTCGTCGAGGGGAAGCCCTCTCCGCCGGGAGGCAGCACGCGGGCGATCTCCGAAAGGGCGTGGATGAAGTGCTCGACGTTGTAGTGCCCCTGCTTGCCGTAGTCGAGGTTGAGGGGGTTGAGGTCCTCCTGGATGCGGCAGTTCATCGTGTAGTCGTCGTAGTACTCGAGGTACTTGTCGAGGTACCTGCGGTCCCCGGTGTCGACGAACTTCCACCAGAGGGCGCGGAAGTTGTGCTCCGAGGCGAAGTACTCGAACACCAGCGGCGTGTACCAGGGGTTCTGCAGACCTTCGGGCTGCCAGTCCCAGCGCCGGGCTCCCATCTCCCCGAGGTGCACGGTCTCCTTGGTGGTGCGCGCCTGGTAGATGTTCTCCATCAGCAGGGCGGCGTTGTCCTCGTAGTTCCGGGTTGCCCAGTCGCGGGCGAAGCGCCTTTCGAAATCCCTCGACACCAGGCCCTTCTCGTCGTTCCACAGCAGCAGCACCTTGGCGAAGAAGTAGGCGCGGAAGGCGTCGAGGGCTTCCTGGTACTTCGCCTGGTCGTAGAGCTCGATCACCGCGGCCTTGCGTGCGTCGAGCCGCCGCGTGACCGGCAGGGGGCTGCTGCGTTGCTGCTCCCGGTCCCAGAGGGCGAACAGCTGGCGGGCGAGCCGCTCGGCCTGTTCCGGGGAGTGGCGGCGGGCGAACGCCTCCCTGCGCGCCCCGGCCTCCGCGGGAGGGGGCAGCCGGGTGACCGGGGCGTCGAGGTGAACGGTCATCATCTCGAGGTAGGTGTTGCCGCGGGATTCCTGCGGGGACGCCGCGATGGCGGGGAGCGCGGCGGCGATCAGAAGGCGGCGGCGGAAGAGCGGCGGCATGGTTGCGATTCCTGGGAAGTCGGGAGGATGTGCAGGGCCGACGGGAATACCGAGGTTGGCGTTTGGCGATCGAAGTGACCCGGGCCAAGGTACTGCAGAAAGAACCGGCCTACGAGGCGACAGCCGGCATCGAGCGGCGGGTGTGCGGACCCATGCTCCGTTCGTTTGGAAGATTCCCGCCAGCGAGGCAATGGTCGGCATCGCGCCTTCGGATGGGCGGTCCGCCGTTCTTTTCGTTTCGGATAGCTCCGGCCTTCGGGGCCATCCCCCGAGGCAGGTTGCGTACCGGGCCCGGTGCCCGATATTTCACCGTTCTGTCACACGCCGCATCACCCCCCCCTTCCATGGCCGTCACTTCGACCGGATCATCTCCCAAGGCGATCTGCCTGCGCATCAACGAAAGCTCTCCCCGCGGAGGGCTTTTCGAGGGCGACAGGTCGAAGCTGCATCCCGACAGCAGGCTGCCGTGGCGCATCTCGCCGGAGCCGTTCTGGCTCACCGGGGGCCAGCTCGAGTTCCTCGAGTCGCTCGGCCCCCTGCTCCTGAAGTTCCAGAAAGCCTGCAACCTGCTGTATCACCAGAGCGTCAAGGGGTTGCAGCCGTCCTGGCTGCACCGATACCTCGACCGCGGCAAGCCGGAGCGGGTCGTCGACTTCGGCCGCATGAACCGCTCCCGCACGCAGCTGCCGGTCGTAATGCGCCCGGATCTCGTCCTCACCGCCGACGGGGTGCGCATAACCGAGCTCGACTCCGTCCCCGGCGGCATCGGCTTCACCGGGCAGATCCACGCCCTCTACTCCGAGGCGGGGTACGATCTCATAGGGGGCGCCGGCGGCCTGATCGAGGGGTTCCACGAGGCGGTCGCCGCGGCGTCGGAACGGGAGGATCCCGTTATCGCGATCGTCGTGTCGGACGAGTCGGAGGAGTACCGCGAGGAGATGTGCTTCCTCGCCGAGTCGCTGGAGCGCTCCGGCAGGCCGGTCTACTGCTGCCATCCGCGGGAGCTTTCCGTCGACGACGAGGGGCTGCTGCTGCCGCGCGCCGGCGGCGGCCTCCGCGTCGACGTCGTCTACCGGTTCTTCGAGCTGTTCGACCTTCCCAACATTCCCAGGGCGGAGCTGATCACCTACCACGGCAAGAGAAACGCCGTGCGCATCACCCCGCCTTTGAAGGCCTTCCTCGAGGAGAAGATGTGGTTGGCTTTCCTGCACTATCCCGGGCTCGAGGGGTTCTGGTCCCGCGAGCTCGGCGGCGACCACGACACCCTGCGGGAGCTGGTTCCCCGCACCTGGATCCTCGATCCGGCGCCGGTTCCGCCGCACGCCTCGGTCTCCGGCTTGCAGGTCGGGGGGCGCCAGGTCGGCAGCTGGGAGGAGCTTAAGAGGCTGACGAAGAAGGAGCGCGAGCTGGTCGTGAAACCATCCGGCTTTTCCCTCGACGCCTACGGCAGCCGCGGCGTTTCCATCGGCCACGACCTGCCGGAGGAGGAGTGGTCGGCGGCGGTGGCCGCGGCGCTCGGGCGCTTCGACACGAGCCCGTGCATCCTGCAGGAGTTCCACAAGGGGGCGCGGCTCGAGGCGAGCTACTACGACTTCTTCAGCGGCGAGATCCGCCGCATGCACGGCCGCGTGCTGCTGCGCCCGTACTACTACGTCACCGGCGGGGAAGAGACGAAGCTGGCCGGCATCCAGGCCCTGGTCTGCCCGGCCGACAAGAAGGTCCTGCACGGCATGGTCGACGCGGTGCTGGTGCCGTGCGCGGTGCGCGAGGGCTAGCGATAAAAGGGGCGGTCCGGCCGCGTCATCGCTGGCCGCGTTGCCCGGCTCGCCGTCCAATGCGACTTTTCCCGCAGCCCGCAGCGGCCGCTGACGATCCGCTGCGTTCGCGAGGATCGAGATAGAAAACCCCCGCACCATCGAGCAGAAGCAGGAAGCTCTGGAGGCTGTCCTGCGCCCCCTCGGGCGCGTGCTGGTCGGCTATTCAGGCGGCGTCGACAGCGCCGTTCTCGCGGTCGCCGCTCACCGCGTCCTGGGAGAGAACGCCATCGCCGTAACGGCCGATTCCGAGAGCTACGCCAGCGGAGAGCTCGAGGCCGCAAGCGGGCTGATGCGCGGCTTCGGCATCCGCCACGAGGTGGTGCGCACCTCCGAGCTGCAGAACCCCGACTACGCCAGCAACCCGGTCAACCGCTGTTACTTCTGCAAGCAGGAGCTCTTCACCCACATGCAGCGCATGGCCGCCGAGCTCGGGGCCGACGCCATTCTCTACGGGCAGAACCGCGACGACGCCGGCGACTTCCGCCCCGGCGCGCAGGCCGCCCGGGAGTACGGGGTGCGGGCCCCGCTGCAGGAGGCCGGCCTCGGCAAGCAGGACGTCCGCGACCTCGCCAGGGCCTGGGGGCTGCCGGTCTGGAACCGGCCGGCCATGGCCTGCCTTTCCTCCCGCTTTCCCTACGGCACCCCGGTTACCGCCGAGGGCCTGCGCATGGTCGACCGCGCCGAGGCTTTTCTGCGCGGGCTCGGTTTCGAGCAGCTGCGGGTGCGCCACCACACCGACGCCGCCCGCATCGAGCTGCCCGCGGCCGACCTCGACCGGCTGCTCCCCGACGCGGGGCTGCGCCGCAGGATACATGGCGCCCTCACCGAAATCGGGTACAGGTTCGCCGCCGCCGACCTGCGCGGCTTCCGCTCCGGCAGCCTCAACGAGGTGTTGAAGAAGAAGGGGAGCGCCGCGGCCCCCGCGAACGGGTCCCTGGCCGAAGCGGCGCGGACAGCCCTGGTGCAGGCCGGTATCGGGACGGGGCAGGTGGAAGAGCACCGGGAGGTCACCCTGGTGCGGGTGAGCGCTTCCGGGGCCGGACGCTTCGCCGCGGAAGCAACGCGCGCCGCCCTTGTCGAGCCGCTCGAGGCAGCCGGAGCCCGCTACGTCTCCGTCGACCTCGATCCCCTCCCATAGTGTCCTGTCCCGTCGATATCCTGCCGTTCTTCGGCAGATTCGTCCCGGCTCGCGGCCGATTGTTGCAATCTGGTTCCAAGACAGGACACTCGTGAACCGCGAGATCGTCAAGTACGGCGCCAAAGTCCTGCGCCGCGTCGCCGCCCCGGTAGCCGCGGTCGACAGCGAGGTCGCCGGCCTCGTCGAGGACCTGTTCGACTCGCTTGCGGAAGCGGAAGGGGTCGGGCTCGCGGCCCCGCAGATCGGAGTGTCGAGGCGGGTGATCGTCGTCGACGTCTCCGCGGTCGAGGCGGACAAGCCCCCCCTGGCGCTGATCAACCCCGCTGTCGTCAAGGCCTCCGGCGAGGCCGTCGCCGAGGAGGGGTGCCTGAGCATACCGGAGCTCTACGGTGACGTTTCCCGTTACACCGAGATCGAGATCGACAGCACCGACGTCAACGGCGAGACCTACCGGTTCGAGGCCGAGGGGTTCTACGCCCGCGTGCTGCAACACGAGATAGACCACCTCGACGGCAAGCTGTTCATCGACTACCTGCCGCCCCTCAAGCGCAGCCTGATCCGCGGGGCTCTGAAGCGGATAAGGAAGGAGGGGGAGGCGTGGGACAGGGAGCACGCCGGAGGGGGTTGAGCGAGATTGACAACCTCCGACCCCTCCCGTAGGTTTCGGAGGTCGCGCAAGAAAACGGGATCGTAGTTCAGTTTGGTTCAGAACGCCGGCCTGTCACGCCGGAGGTCGCGGGTTCGAGTCCCGTCGGTCCCGCCAGTTTTCGAGGAGGCCCTTTTCGAGGGCCTCCTTTCTTTTTGTACCCGACCAACCCACGCGCCGGGCCCACAAGAGTCAGGGCTGGAGCGAAGCCTTGATGCGCCCCCAGGTGACGGACTCCACGGCGCTTCCTGCCAATCCACCAACGGGGACAAGAAGGCCGTCGGCAAACTCCACCGGCCCCGGGGTGGGGGAATCGGGGTCAATGGGCGGAATAGTAAAGGTTGCCTCACGATCCCGAGCCGGAGGGTTATCGTCATCGGTTACCACTAACATCAGCCCAATTATCTTCCCAGGCAGCAGTTCCGAAACCACCGTTTCCTCAGCGCTGTCCGGAACCAACCGGTCGAAAGGGGTAGCGTACACCTCCGTCATCCAGACAGTCGGGTTTTCGCCATAAGTTGCCCCGCCCAGGTCGGCGAAGGGGGGGGCTTTAAACCAACAGGTGGTCTCAGGGCTTCCAATTTTACAGTACTCAGGATATCGGACATGTCGTTCCACCCAATAGCCCATGGGTCCACCAACGAAGCCCTGGACACTCTGCCACTGGCTCTCGTCTCCATCTTTGAAATTGTAAACCCCCCCGGAATGATCGCCGTCGATATGCAATATGACCACCCCGTCCCAGTACAATTCATCATCATCATCCGGCTCGACCAGGACATCATCCACTCCTTCCGCCGCCAAATAGATCCGGTTGAGCCCTCGATGCCACGCCAGCCATATGCGGAAGTCGAGGTCGCTTGGATCATACTCTTCCCCAGGGGCATTGGTGATTCCCTTATTGGGATCCTCGATCAACGCCGTCAGATCGAGGCCTGTCAGGGAAGGTTCGCCAATCACGTTGAGCCAGTCCTCTATGTCTCCGTCATGGATGTCGATCTCGGAGAACGACTCCTCCGGAATCTCGAATATGGGCACCACGCGGTCCCCGACGTGGGCGGAGCTCAGGGAAGCAGAAACTGCAGTCAGAGTGATTGTGCGCAGGGTATTCCACATGATGAACACCTCCCAGGTTTCTTTATGGCATGCGGTACGCTGAAGTAAATTTACCCGTCATGGGTCAAATCGCCGCTCCCCGCAGGAAATTGAAACTGGCTTGCTGAGGGAGCCTGCTCAAACGGTCGAACCTCCTGTCTTTTCCGGAGAATCCGCATGAACATCGGCGTTGTCGGGGCGGAGACGCACACCGCGCAGCTCTGCGAAATCGTAAACCTGCAGCGGAGGATCCGCGGCGTCCGGGTAAGCCACGTATGCGGCAGGACCCTGTCAGCGGCGCGGGAGGCGGCGGCTGCGGGCGGCATTCCCCATATCGCCAGAAAGCCCGAGGACTTGATCGGGGCCGTGGACGCAGTCGTGGTCGACCACATTCACGGCAGGCACCACCTGCCTGCGGCAAAACCTCTTCTCGAAGCCGGGTTGCCCATCTTCTTCGACAAGCCGTTCTGCTGCAGCAGATCCGGGGGCAGGCGCTTCCTGGTGCGGGCGGCCGAGTTGGGAGTTCCGGTCTGTTCCTTTTCGGTCATGCCCATGCAGTCCGCGTTCGTGGCCTTGAAGAAGCAGGTGCGCAGGCTGGGTGAGATCCACGCCGCGGTCTGCACCGGACCCTGTGATATCGCCTCCAAGTACGGAGGGATTTTTTTCTACGGAATCCACCAGGTGGAGATGATCTTGCGGCTGCTCGGTTACGGGGTCGGCCATGCCCAGGTCGTGAAGGGGTCCCGGAATAACCACCTTGCCACCCTGACCTTCAAGGACGGCAGGATGGCTGCAATGCACCTGATGGGGGAGGGGGGAGGCACCTTTCACCTGAGCGTCATCGGGGCCAGGGGCCGAATCGACCAGGCCATCGGCTACGACGAGGATTTCTTTTTCCCCGGGGTTCGCTCCTTCGTGCGGATGTTCCGGACCGGCAGGACCGAGGAGACCATGGAAAGCATGCTGGTTCCGGTCGCGGTCCTCGAGGCGCTGGAGAAATCCCTGGCAACCGGGGGCAGGGTCAGGGTTTCGTGACGGCAACCTGGCGAAAGCTGACTTTGTGGTTGCTCCGTCGTTTTAGCGTACTGCCGGGCAGCCTCTCTTACAGGTTTTAGTTATCCGCAAAGAGGAACATCTGCATGGAGCTCGTCGCGGTCGCGCTGGCACTGGTGTCGGCGTTTCTCCACGCCCTGCGCAACCTCCTGGTGAAGCGGGCGATCGACAAGCAGGTCTTTGCCCTGCTGGGACTGCTCGTCGGTCTGACACTTTACCTTCCGGCCGCCGCGTACGTAACGATAAGCGCCGAGGTAGATGTCGCGGCGATCCTCCTGTACGGCCTTCTCTCCGGTTTCATCCACTTCTTCTACGTCATCTTCTACACCGGGTCGTACGAAGGGGGCGACTTCTCCCAGGTCTACCCGATCATGCGCTCGGCCCCGGCCCTCGTCCTGGTGGTCGCCATTCTCTTCCTCGGGGAGTACGTCTCTTTCCGGGGAGGTCTCGGCATCGCCCTGGTTGTTCTGGGGGCGTACTCCATCAACCTGAAGGGGATCAGTCCGTCCGCTTTCATCGAGCCCGTTGCCGCCCACTGGAAGGAGAGGCATCTGCAGCTGGCGGTTCTGACGATGCTGACCGTCGCCGCCTATTCCATCGTCGACAAGCTCGCCGTGGCCTTGATCCACCCGGTGCTTTTCCTCTGGAGCTACACCCTGGTCACGGTCCTGATGCTGGGCGGGTACCTCGCCCTCACCAGGGACCGCGGCGCCATCGAAAAAGAGTGGCGGGAGAACCGGCGGTCGGTGCTTCTCAACGGCGTTTTCGGCCTGACGAGCTACGTGCTCATCCTCTACGCCTTTCAGCTGGAACGGGTCAGTTACATCGCGGGCCTGAGACAGATCAGCGTGGTGATGGCGGTTATCATGGGCGGGCAGCTGCTCGGCGAGGGATTCCAGGGCATCCGCCTGGCGGCGTCGATCCTCATCTTCGCCGGCGCCATGCTGATCGCCACCGCGCAGTAGCGCCCGCCGGCTTGATGCCCCGGTAACGGGGCCCGTTTATCTGCGGCCGTACCGGCTCCGATAGATATGCCGTCAGACAAACCATCAGCGACGCTCGTTCTCGACGTGGGCAAGACCAACGTCAAGCTCCTGGCGATGGCGGGGAACGGGGAGATCCTCGCGGTGGAGCGGCTCGACAACCGCAGTCTCGGAGGCCCGCCTTATCCCCATCTCGACACCGAAAGGGTCTGGAACTGGCTGTTGCAGGCCGCGGGGGAGTTATCGGCGAGCTGGGCGGTCGAGGCCGTCGTGCCGACGACCCACGGCTGCACCGCCGCCCTTATGAGCGGCGACCGGCTCGCCCTGCCCGTCCTCGACTACGAGGCCGAGCCGCCGCCGGAGATTGCCGAGGCATTCGCCGAGGCCGCTCCCGCCTTCGCCGAGACCTGCTGCCCCACCCTGCCGGCGGGGATGAACCTCGGCCGCCAGCTGTTCTGGCTGCAGCGCGACTTCCCGGATGAGTTCGCCCGCGCCGACCGCGTCCTCACCTACCCGCAGTACTGGTCCTGGCGGCTGTCCGGGGTTTCGGCGGGCGAGCTGACCTCGATCGGCTGCCACGGCCACCTGTGGAATCCCCGGGAGCGGCGCTTTTCATCCCTGGTGCGGCGGCAGGGGTGGGAGCGGCTGTTCCCGCCCGTACAGCCCGCGCACGCCCCCCTGGGGCCGATTCGCCCGGAAATCGCGCGGCGCACCGGGTTGCCCGCGCACTGCCGCGTCCACTGCGGCATCCACGACAGCAACGCCGCGTACAGCCTGTACCTGCGCGGCCATCCCCGGCCGTTCAGCCTGGTCTCGACCGGAACCTGGGTGGTGGTGTTCAGCCCGCGCCTGCCCCTCGACAGGCTGGACGAAAGGCGCGACACCCTCGCCTTCGTCGACCTGACGGGGCGCCCGGTACCGGCGGCCCGCTACATGGGAGGGCGCGAGTTCGAGATCCTTACCGCGGAAGCCGGGAGCAGGGCCTGCACCGAGTCCGACCTGCGCAGGGTTCTCGCCGGGGAAAGCTTCCTGCTGCCGTCGTTCGCGCCGGGAGGCCCGTTCATGGGGCGCGCCGGTACGGCCTCGGGTCCGGAGCCGCAGACGGACGGCGAGACCGTCGCCCGGGCGACCCTGTACGCGGCGCTGATGACGGTGACCAGCCTGCGCCTGCTCGAGGCGGACGGAGACCTCGTGATCGACGGGGGCTTCGTCAACAACGAGCTCTACTGCCGGCTGCTGGCCGCCATGGCCGGCTGCGATCGCTGCTTCGCCAACCACCAGACCGAGGGGACCGCGGTCGGGGCCGGGATGCTGGCTGTCCGGGGGGGGGAATCCGCGGAGTGGCGGCTGAGCCTGGTCGGCGTCGAACCCTTCGACGATCCTGCCCTGAAGCAGTACGCCGAGCGCTGGAACGCCCTTGTCGGGGAGTCGGCAACGGGCGGATAACAGGCCGCCTGGCGCGGAGCCTTCGCCGGAATTCACCGGCTTGGATCTGTACCCTGCAGTTTGTCGGCAAGTACCCCTGCGGAGAAGGCCGCGGGGGTTCGGTGTCAACGAATGCTGCGGACGCTCGAGGACGGGAAAGCGAAGAGACTCGCCCGACGTAGAAGGTGGCGCTGCTGTCAGTCGGCCGCCCTGCGCCGGTCTGCAGAACGTCGACTCGAAGGAGGCCCGGTCCGGGGGAAGGTTGCGGCGGCAGCTATCTCCGCCGGCCCCGGCGGCGGAAACCCTTCTTGCCCCCCGGTTTATGCGCCTCAGCCACCTCGATGTCGAAGCCGAGCAGGTTCTGACCGTTGAGACCGGAGATCGCCTCCCTGCCGGCGGATTTGCTCGGCATCTCGACAAAGGCCCGTCCCTGGGTCTGGCGGATCTCCACCGAGGATACGCGCCCGAAAATCTCGAAGAGGGTGCGCAGGTCCTCTTCGTTCGCCTCGGAAGCGAGATTGTTGACGGTTATCCGCATTCAGGTTTCCTGCATTGGCAGAGGGTGGGGGTGCGTGAAGCCGCCAATATAGACAGGGCTCCGGTACCGGCCAAACGGCGAGCCCCGGACCGGCCAGGCGGCGGCTGGGCACAAAAAAAGGCCCCGAAGGGTATCGGAGCCTTCCAAATCGTGCTTTTCAATATACTGTCAAAGCGGGAACCTTGTCAAGAAAAAAGTTCGTAACTTGTTGTCAATTAATATCTTACGGAATTTTTTCGTTGACAGTGTTACACCTTGCCCGGTAGAGTAGCCGCAGCCTCGGAAAAACGTTGTCCCCAGAGCCAGGGAGGTAACGCGGCATGCATAGTCCGGATACCCTTGCAGTCAGCGATGGCCGGGTCGTGATAGGCGATTGGTCCGCCGACATCGGGGAGGTCATCGCCGTTTCGGCGCGGCTGCGGGGCCTGCTCCGGGAGGGCCGCGTAACGGAGGCGCGGGAGATGCTGAACTCCATGTGCCGGGAGGAGCAGGCTGCTCTGGTTGCGGTCGATGCAGACCCCGAGGAGATCCTGTCGCTGACCGCAATGGATGAAAAGGGCAGCCCGGGGTACCTCGCCGAAGTTGTGGACAGACTGCCCTCATCCCTGCTGGCGGAGCTGCTCGTTCCCCGCGGCGCGAAATGGGACCGGTTCAATACAGGGCTGCTGGCGTCGATGTCGGAGACGACCTTCCGGCGAACAGTGGCCGACACCCTGGATCCCGTCTACTTCCACGGCCGCCGCGGCGCCGTTTCCTGGGAATGGCTCGAGATCGTCGCCGCCCTGCAGGAGGTCGACCGGATCGCCTCCCTGCTGCAGGCCGTTGACGAGGAGGTCCTCGAGGACGCGCTGATTCCCCACATCGACCGCTTTGCCATGAACGAGACGGTTTTTCCCGGGGTCTCCGCTTTCAGGACCGTCTCCGAATCGGGCGGGGGCCTGATGCTGCCGCCGCTGGACGCCCCGGAAAAGGAGGAGGTGATTCACGCTCTCCACGCCGCCGCGCCGGAGCTGCTGGCCCGCGTCATCCGCAACGCCTGGGAGCGGGCAGGGGGGATGCAGCCGTGACCCGGCTCGCCCACCCCGACCTCGACGCTCTGCTCAGGGACCGCAGCTGTTTCGCCGCCCGCGCCATCAAGCTCGGGTTGCGGTTCGGCCGGCTTCCGGAGGGGTTCGCCGATACCCTCGCCGCCTTCCTGCGCCTGCGCAGCCTGGAGTTCGCGGCGCGCCACCGCACCGGCATATCCATCGGCCGGGAGGGCATCCGCGGCGGAATCGAGCACGCCTTCACCTGCTTCGACCTCGGGCTCGAGCAGGAGTCCTGCGGCGGCGTCGAGCGGGCCGTCGAGCTGCTCGCAAACCCGGATCTGCCGGCGCTCTGCCGCAAGGGGTACGAGACCGCCTTCCAGCGGTTGGGGGAGATGCGGCGGGAGTCCGAGAGCCTGCACCGCCATCCCCTGGCGGCGCTGCTTCCCGAGTTGGCCGCCCGGCTCGAGACCTGGAAACGGATCACCCCGGAAACCTTTGACGCCGCAGGGACGGACGGGCGTTCCGCAGCGGTCGACCCGCGCGGCGACTACGCCCTCTTCGAGGAAACCGCGGCCCGCCTGCGGTTCGTATGCTCGCTGCCGAAAACTGCCCTGCAGTCGGCGGAGTCGCAAGGACTCGCCGGGTTCGAACCGATCCTCAGGCGGCTGGTGGCGGCTGTCGCCATGTCCGACGAAACGCTGGACATGGACAGGACGGCGCTGCGGCGTTTCCGCAGGCTCCACTTCTCCGGGGGGGTAATGCTGGCCGGGTCCCGGCTCCGGGTAGAGCGGGAAATCGGGGCCTACCTCGAGCGCCACGTCCCCGGCGGGCGCGGATTCCTGCAGCGCGAGGTGGATGCAGTCATCGCCGAGCTCGGGGCCGCGTCCGGAGACGAGGAACGGTTCGCAGCCGCGGTAAAGGGCGACCTGACGCCGGAGTCGAAACTGGCAGCGCAATCGGCGCTCGCGGACATCGCGGCCGCCGACGATGCTGCTTAACCGCATTGGATGGAACGGAGCATGAAGCCAGTAAGTGTCGAGGACCTCGAGCGGGTGGCGCGTCTGTACAAGTCCAACAAGGAGGCGAGCGCAGCGCTCGGAATCCACCCGCGCTCCTTCGCCCGCCTTTGCCGCCAGCACGGCATCTCGACCCCCTACGTCCGCAGGAGAAGGGCCCGGGCGGACTGCCGCGGCGGCTGATGGGGCAACCACTCCGGCGGATCCGCAAGGGATTTCCCGGGACGCGACACTACACCCGCCGGGCGGCGTACTCCCCGGTGAAGCGGCCGGCCGGCTCCCCCCGGCAGCGGATGTCGGCGGTCAGGTCGATGCGCCCCTTGCCCTCTTCGGCCAGCACCGCGAGGAAGCGGTCCCAGCTCTCCTTTTCGGGGGCATGGGCGAAGGCTTCGAAATCGGCGTGCAGGGGGGCGAAGTACTCCACCGAGTTGCGCCTGATCACCAGCGCCGTATCGAAGGGGAGACTGCGCAGCCGCAGGTGGATGAGCGTCCAGCAGGCGATCATCGCCAGGCCGGAGGCGCTGCCGCCGAACACGGTGCCGCGGTGATTGACGTTGGGGGCCAGCGGCGCCGCCAGGAGCACACCGGTCCCGTCGACCGAAACGACCGATACCTGCATGCTCTTCGACAGTGGAATCCTGTCGTGCAGGTAGCGCTCGGTCTCCCGCGCGGAGGCATCCCCACCAGTCTGGCGCTCAACTTCCATTTCCACTCATAAGGAACCCCCTGGGCAGTCCCTTGCTGGATCCGCCCCGGGCGCCTCCGGGCCGGAGGCCCTACTCCTCCTTGACGATCAGTCCGACCAGGAGGCCGGCGGCGATGAATTCGACCAGGGTTCCGAGGAACCAGCCCAGGGCCAGGGCGTAGGGCAGGGGCATGACGGCGTAGGTGCCGTACCCCATGCCGACGCCCCACGCCAGGCCGATGAAGAAGCCGTACCGGAGCCCGGTTCCCAGGTTCTTCTCAGCGAAGAAGCGGGCGTACACGTAGACGAAGACGACCGCGGAGATCGCTGTGGCCAGGTGAATGAGGGAGAGCTTCATCTCCTCCTGGGGACGCCAGAGATTCGCAGTCGCGGCGTAGGCGTCCATGAGGAGAAGATTGTGGATGATGAAGTCGAGAACGGTCCAGGCCGCGAACACGGCGACCATGGCGATCAGGGCGCGTTTGTCCATCCTGCTTTCTACCTCCTGGAAAGAGTGCCGCTCCTGGTACCGGTCAGCTTGCCGGCCCGGGGAGCCGATCGGCCGGACCGAAGGTAGGGGATCGGAAAAGCAGCCGACAGCGGGGGCGCGTTGAGATCGCCAACCGCCTGGGATATATTCGGCCCCCTCGTGAAACCGCCAGCCTTGCAAATCCTTCAATCGAAAACGCCGCTGGTCCTGCTCGCCTGGGCGGCTGCCTGCGCCTGGGGCCAGGAGCCGGAGCCGATCCGGATCGGGGCGCTCTACCCGACCTCGGGAAGCGCCGCGGTGTTCGGCTCGCCGGC
>JAPOZF010000261.1:2975-17181 GCA_026706165.1 Gemmatimonadota bacterium | reverse complement strand
GGGAAACATCAGGCCGGTGGCGCCGTCTTCGAGGTAGCGGTAGAGGCGCACCCGCTCCAGGGTCGGCGAGCGCAGCATGCAGTCGATGTCGAACAGGTGGAAGAACGCCATCATCCCCTGCACCTCCCTCTGCTCCATGGCCCGGTGCTCGAGGTCGAACCAGATGCAGTCGAAGCCGAAGTGGGCGGCGTGGCGGACGTAGGACGGGATGAAGCTGCCGAGGCCGCAGATGCGCACCGTTTCTCCGGCGCGGATGCGGGCCTGTACCTTGCTCTTTCTCATGGGAAACCTTTCTGCGGGGAAGTTGCGCCGCTCTGGTGCCGCGCGGCGCGCTGAATCAAGTTCATGGCCGCGGGTGCCCGCAAGGAGAAGCGGGTCCCGCCCACCCGGAAAGAGGCAAACGGAACCATGAAAGTCGCGACCGGAACCATCAGCCACGAAACCAGCACCTTCACCACCGTCGAGACCAACTGGGACAGCTACCGCAACCAGCGCTTCGGGTACCTGCGCGGCCGGGAGGTCTTCGACAAGTTCCGCGGCAGCAACACCGCGGTCGGCGGCTTTCTCGCCGGGGCGGAGGAGCACGGCTTCGAGCTGGTGCCGACGATCTTCGCCTGCGCCCACCCGAGCGGCCCGACGCCGCGGGCGATCTTCGACGAGATCCTCGGCGACATGCTCTCCTCCATGCGGCATATCGGCGCCGTCGACGGGGTGCTCCTCGACGTGCACGGGTCGATGGCCGCCGAGGGGATCGACGACTGCGAAGGCCGCATCTTCGCCGCGGTGCGCGACCTCGTCGGTCCCTCCGTTCCCGTCATCGCCCAGCTCGACATCCACTCGAACGTGTCGAGGCGCATGGTGGAGACCATCGACGTCCTGCTCGGCCACCGCACCTATCCGGAGATCGACCAGGACGAGCGCGGCCGCCAGTGCGCCGGCATCCTCCACCGCATGCTGACCGAAGGCCTCGAGCCCGCCCTCGCCCTGCGCCAGCTGCCGCTCTGCTGGGGGCTGAACCAGGTGACCGCGCACCCGCCTATGAGCGCCGCCATCGCCGAGCTCGAGCGCATCGAGGCGCTGCCCGGGGTGGTCTGCTGCTCGATCGCCACCTGCTACCCCCTTGCCGACCATCCCGACATGGGGGCTTCCGTCTACCTGGCGACCGACGGCGACCGCGGCCGCGCGCAGGAGCTGGCCGACGAGCTGGGAGCCTGGATCTGGGAACGGCGCGCCATCTGGCCGGGCTCGTCGCTGACCACCGCCGAGGCCATCGTCGAGGCCGACCGGATCGGTCGCTACCCGGCTATCTTCGCCGACCGCAACGACAACACCGGCGGCGGCTCTCCCGGCGACAGCACCGGACAACTGCGCACCTTCCTCGAAGCGGGCCTGCGGGACGCCGCGGTGCTCTACATCGTCGATCCCGAGGCCGCGGCCCTGTGCCACGAGGCCGGCATCGGGGCGGCCGTGGAGATGAAGGTCGGCGCCAAGTCGACGCCGCTGCAGGGAGAGCCGGTGGAGATGAGGGCGGAGGTGGCCGCCCTGTCGGACGGGCGCTTCACCTACCGCGGACCCCGCAACGCCGGACTCGACGGTTTCATGGGGCCGTGCGCGCATATCGTCCAGGACGGGGTGCGCGTCATCCTCGTCAGCGAGCGGGAGCAGCCGTTCGACACCGCCCTGTGCGAGTCGCTGGCCCTCGACCCCCGCCAGATGCGCTACCTCGGCATCAAGTCGTCCGCCCACTTCCGCGCCGGGTTCGAACCGTTCGCCGGCAGCATCCAGGTCGTGACCGAGCCCTCCGTCCACTCCGCCGAGGCGGTGGAGTTCCGGCGGCTGGAGCGGAAGATCTACCCCTTCGAAGACTTCTGAAGCGGGAGCCTCGGCCGGGTGCAATTCTACCCGCACAGAGCGATTCACGGTCCGGCGCCCGAGCGCGCGATTCCTCGTGAATCCGGCCCCCGCTGCAGACCCGCTCGCTGCATTGTTGCTTGCCGTACCCACTATCTCCTGCGACACGCTCAGGCCCTTTCCGAACCGGGTGCTTCGGCGCCCCCGTTTGTTCGACTGCACAGGCGCCATTACACCGTCGGCCGGGGCGGTCCCCCCGGATACGGATGTTGGAAGCTCGCCTGACAGCGGCGCTGGCGGCCGCCCTCCTGGCCGCCATCCCTGGCCTGGCAGGAGCCGCCGGGGCCCTTTCCTTCGAAGACGCCTCGGCGAGCCTGCGGGGCCATCACCCGGAGGAGCGCTCCCGCGACATCGGCTGGAACGGGGCGGCCTGGTTCGATTTCGACCGCGACGGTCTCCTCGACCTGTTCGTCGCGCGCGGCACCTCGCAGAGCAACTCCCTGTTCCGCAACCTCGGGGACGGCACCTTCGCCGACGTCGCCTCCGGGGCCGGGGTCGCCAACGGCAGCGGCAGCGGCGCCGCGGTGGCGGGGGACATCGACAACGACGGCTTTCAGGACCTCTTCGTCACCGGGGCCCGCCGCAGCCGTCCCGGCGGCACTACCGCGGCGAGGCTCTACCACAACCGGGGGGACGGCACCTTCGCCGACATCACCGCGGCTTCCGGCGTCGCCGGACTGCGCACCATGGTCGGGGCCGCCTGGGGAGACGTCGACCGGGACGGCCTGCTCGACCTCTACATAGGCGGCGGCGAGGTCGCCGCCCAGGGGAGCCGCCTGTTCCTCAACAACGGCGACGGCACCTTCGCCGACATCAGCGCCCTTACGGGAATCGACGAGTCGGACGGCAACATCCTCGGGTTGTTCAGCGACTTCGACGGCGACGGCTGGCCCGACCTGTTCGCCGCCCGCTTCAGCGGCACGCAGTCGATCGCCCTGTGGCGCAACAACCGCGACTACACCTTCACCGACGTGCACGCCGAGGCCGGGTTGACCGACATCGGCGCCTGGATGGGGTGGGCCCCCGGCGACGTCGACAACGACGGCGACATCGACCTGTTCCTCACCAACTACGGGGGGGCCAGGGAGTTCCTCGGCCGCCTCTGGCCGCACGCCCTGTTCCTCAACAACGGGGACGGCACCTACGCCGACAGGGCCGCTGACGCCGGCGCGGGCGCCTACGAGTTCGCATGGGGCTCCACCATGCAGGATTTCGACAACGACGGGTTCATCGACCTGTTCTTCGCCGGCGCCGACCCCTTCAACGAACAGGTGGGCCCGGGATGGGGGAACCCGGGACGGCTGCTGCTCAACAACGGGACAGGCACTGACGGCCGGGCGACCTTCAGAGATGGCTCCGAGGCCGTGCCCGTCGACCTCAGCAGCCACTACACCTCGTCGGTGGCCGCCGCCGACTACGACAGCGACGGTTTGTTGGATGTCGCCGCAACCACCGAGAGCTACAACGGCTTCACCTCGAGGCCGGTGCTGCTTCGCAACCTCAGCACTGGGGGCACCTGGCTCACCGTCGAACTGCAGGGAAATACCGCCAACCGGGACGCCGTCGGCGCCCGGGTCGAGGTCGAGAGCGGCGGGCTTTTTCAGGTTCGCGAGCTGTACGCGGGTTCGGGCTTCCTGTCGATGGACAGCCAGCGGCTGCATTTCGGCCTCGGCGGGGCCGCCTCGGTCGACCGGGTGCGCGTGACCTGGCCGTCGGGCCACGTCCAGGTCCTGGAGCAGGTCGATGCCAACCGGCGCCTTTTTCTGGCCGAACCTCCGGAGGCGGAACTCCCGCTGAAGGTCCTCTGGCAGCGCCCCCTGCCCGACACCGCCGCCGCCGGCAGCGAGATCGCCCTCGACGCCGTTCTCCTGCTCGAGGACGGGGAGGCGCGCGTCAGCGCCGACCTCGGCCGGCTCGGCGGCCCTTCCGAACAGCCGCTGGAGCCCCTCGGAGACGGGCGCCACCGCCTCGAGGTGCGTTTCACCGCCAGCCCGGAGAACGGCCTGGCCCCGGTGCTGTTCCGCATCGGGGAAGCAGGCGGGGAGGTCATGACCCACCTCGAACCGGTCGCCATGCTGCCCCCCGGCGACCTCCTGCTGTTCGGCGACGAGCTGGCTGAAGACTGGGACTTCGACTTCGGCTCGCTGCGCCCCGAACCGGGGTCCGAACAGGTATTCGAGGGAGAAAGCGGACTGACCGTCAACTCCTCGCTGGGATTCTACGATTTCGAGTTCGAGCCGGACCTGCCCCTGAAGGGGTTCGGGTACGAGCTGCGCTTCGCCTTCCATCCCGGAGACGTCGAGTTCACTCCCGGCACCAGCTTCAAGGTTTCCTTCGGCAGGAGATCGACCCTGTGGGAGACGCAGCTGCTGCTCCAGAACGGCGGCTTCGAAATCGACCTGGAGCGCAAGGAGTGGCAGCAGGTCGTCGTGCCGCTCGCCCCCTTCGGCGCCGACTACGTCGTGGAGCGGTTCTTCTTCTCCGGGTTCATGCGCGGCACCTTCCACATCGACGACTTGCGTCTCGCCGCCCTGTCCCCCGCGGCCCCGACAGCGGTGGTCGAACCCCTCGCAGGAGCCGCTCCGGCCGCTTTCGCCCTGCACCAGAACGCCCCCAACCCCTTCAACAGCGAGACCGTCATCCGCTTCGATCTCGACCGCGGCAGCGAGCGCACCCTCCTCGAGGTCTACAACAGCTCCGGACAGAGGGTGGCCGCCCTGCCCCTGGGCCGCAGGGCGGCCGGGGCCTGGAGCCTGCGCTGGGACGGCCGCGGAGACCGCGGGGAAAGGCTCGGCAGCGGGGTCTATCTTTACCGCTTGCGAACCGACCGCGCCGACGCGGCGCGCAAACTCCTGATCCTGAGGTAGACCGCCATGCCCCAGCCCCGCATCATGTTCGAGAACGACTCGCGCCACACCCTCATCTACATGTACGAGCCCCCGATCACGGTGGAGGACCACCGGCAGGCGGTCGACGAGCTGCTCGGCACCCCGGTGGAAGCGCTGCTGTTCAACCTCGGCTACGGCAACGCCTTCCTGCACGGCACCGAGTCCGGCGAGCGCTGGGGCCCGGACGCCTTCGCCACCGAGCCGTTCCGCCCCGGGGGCGGCAGGCAGTGGGAGCACGTCGTCTTCATGCGCGCCTACCGCAACGCCGCCAAGCTGATCGCCGAGGGGAACGACCCGCTGCGCCTGGTCTGCGAGCGCGCCCACGAGCACGGGCTGCTGCTGTACCCGTCGCTGCAGGCCAACGCCGCCCTGCCGGAAAAGGAGCTCACCATCGGCGCCGGGGCCGGTCCCGACGGCTTTTCCGGGGCGGAGCTGGGGGACTACAGGCACGCCGAGGTGCGGGCCCGCCGGCTCGCCCTGATCGAGGAGGTGGTCGGCAACTACGACGTCGACGGCTTCGAGCTGAACCTCGGGCATTACGCCGGCAGCCGTTTCTTCCACCCGGAGTTCGCCGCCGGCCAGGGGAGGGAGGTCTTCTCCGGGTTCATCGCCGAGGTGAGCGCCGCGGTGCGCGGCAGCGGGCCGGACCGGGAGCTGGCGGTGCGGATGCCGGCGGACCCCCGGCGCTGCGGGCAGCTGGGGCTCGACCCGGCCGAGTGGTGCCGGCAGGGGCTGGTCGACGTGATCCTGGGGGAAAGCACCGCCGGGGCCTCGGTCACCGACCCCACCGTCGATTTCCGGCCGCTGCTCGAATGCGCGGAGGGGAGCGGCTGCCGGGTGCACGGGGTCCTGCGCAACCACGTCGACTCCGACCGCCTGTACACCGCCCCGATCCAGATGATCCGGGCGGCGGCCTGCAACTACTGGGAGCAGGGGGTCGACGGCCTGTGCTGCGCCCACTGGTGCGGCAACTGGCCGTACGGGCCGGAGTTCTACGAGCAGCTGCGGGAGCTGCCCTTCCCCGAGGTGATGGCGGCAAGGGACAAGATCTACGCGGTCCCGACGGTCACCGGGCGCTCTCCCGAACCTTCGGACGGCAACCAGCTGCCCGCCCCCCTCGAGCCCGGCGTCCCGGTCCCCCTGCAGGTACCGGTCAGCGACGACCTGCCCCGGCAGGAGGCGGCCGGGCGCCTGCACGAGGTGATCCTGAGAATCCGCGTCACCCGCGTCACCGAGCGCGACCGCTTACGCTTCCGCCTGAACGGGAGCGAGCTGCCCGCGGACCGCCTGCGCAGGATCGACCACGTCTACCAGATCAGCGCCCCCCGCTTCCGCTCTCACCCGAGCTACTGGTTCGTGTTCAAGCCCGGCCCCGGGGAGCTGCCTCTGCGCGGCGGCAACGAGATCGAGGTGACCCTGCTGGAACGGGACCCGGAGCTGACCCCCGAAATGGAGGTGCGCGACGTCGAGATCGAGATCCGCTACCTGCGCGGCAGGAGCTACCACCGGGGGGAGCACAACACCGACCCGGACCTGGGGCCCTGCCAGCACGCCAGCACCTGAACCACTCTGAAGCAGATCCGTCGCCACAGGCCGGCGGCCAGCCTTGGGCAACCGTTGTTTCCTGAAGGAGCCTTGCTCGATCAGGGCGGCAGGTTTTCCACTCGCCGGAAACTGTCGGGATTCCCCGCTGCCTGAACTGCCCCCGGCAAGCCAGCGCAAGACCGCTTCAACGAGCCGGCCCCCGGTGCCCCGCTGCCGCTCGATGCCGCCGAGGCGCTCGATCCCGTCGAGGAAGCCGGTAACGGACGAGTCCCGGTTGCAGTGCCAGGTGCAGCTCCTGGCCGTTTCCGAAGCGGAAGCGATAGAGATTCGGGAAGATCCGTTCCGTGCCTCCGGGGCCTGCGCGCAGTTCCGGGTGAATTCCGACGCCACTTGCTCAGATGGAATCGACGAACTCGAGGATGGCCTGCGCCAGCTCCCGCGGCTTGTGATAGCCGATGTCGTGGATGGTGTCGGGTATCCAGCGCACGCGGCTGCCGGGGATGGCATCGGCGGCCAGTTTCACTAGGCGCCTGCGGTCGCGGTCGAAATCGCTGTCGGTTTCCGGGCTCCCGGGACCGGCGGGAACGATCAGCGTCTGGCAGCGGATGCGCGGCCAGAGACCGGAGGAAGGGTCGTCCCACATGGCGCGCAGGATCTGTGCATGGTTGACGGGGCGCAGTATGTCATGGATCTGTCCGTCGCGCTCCTCGACCATGGTCTGCACGATCCGCTCTACCTCGCTGTTCCAGCAGACCTCGAGCTGACCGCGGATCCGCGCCAGGAACCCGGCGCGGTCGCCCGACACGTCGCGCGGCGCAAACCTTCCGCTGAAGTCTTCCCAGGCGCCGCCCGGTACCATCTCCGGGCCGACGAAGCCGCCGTCGATCAGTACCAGGGCCCGGACGCGCCCCGGGAAGTGGGCGGCGGCGCCGACGGCGACGTTGCCGCCCCAGGAGTGCCCGAGAAGGACAGGCTGCTCGATGCCGAGCACGTCGAGCAGGCCGACGGCGTCGGATGCGAGCGAACGCCAGCCGTAGCCGTCGGCGACCTGCGTCGTGCGGCCGTGGCCGCGCTGGTCGGGCGCGACGATCCGGAACCTTTCGCTCAGGAACGGAGCGAGGATGTCGTACCAGTGGGCGGAAGAGGCCAGCCCGTGCAGGGCCAGCACGGGAGTCCCGCGGCCGCCCCAGTCGAGGTAGCGCATCCGCAGGGAGCGCACCTCCGCCCACTCTTCGGCCGGCAGCCGCTTTCCGGTAACTGGACCTTGCATCTGGGTTTCCTCAATCGAATTCGAGTGGCGACAGGAAGGTTCGCGGCGCAGCTGGAATTTAGCCACTCTTTCCCGAAACTCCGCCATGGCCCCCTGCCACCCTGCCTCGCGGCGCTGCCAAGCTGCCGGCCCGGCCGGGGTCGGGCGCCCGGCAGTAGAAACCTGGTCCATTTCTAACGCGGACCCGGCATGAGCGACGACACTCTTTCCCGCGACCTGGTCCGGCTCGACGGCCGGCCCTACGGGCACTACCGGGAACTGCGCGGCCGCAGCTACCCCCTGGGTCCCTGCACCCTTCGCTTCGATCACGTTCAGGGGGACCCGTTCGCGGCCCCGAGCCGGCTGCGCATCGACGTACCGCCCGAGGTGACGGCGCTCCCGGCCTGGGCCCGCCACGGCCGGGACGCGCGCCGCGCCACCGCGGACTTCCTGCAGCGGGCGCTGCGTCCGGCGCTGGGCGGGGCTGCCCGCGGCGCCGGCAGCGGCAGGAGCGGCCTGCTCGAGATCAGCCCGGCCGGCCAGGAGGTCCTGGAACGGACCGGGGTCGTCGTCGATGCGGATGGCGGCGCCCGGGTCCGTCTGTGCGCCGGGCTGCCCGCGGCGGGCCGCCGCATCCTCGGCCGGGAAGCCGCCGACCTGCTGGCCCGGCGCCTGCGCTCCGCGCTTCTCGCCGTGGCCGGCGGCCTCGACTCGGAGGCGCTGCGCTCCCACGTCCGCGCCGTCGAGGACCAGGCCGCCCTGCGCGCGCAGCTGGGCGAGCGCGGACTGATCGCCTTTCTCGCCGAGGGCAGCGTGCTGCCGCGGCGCAGCGGCGTCGACCCCCGACCGCTGTCGGATGGGCTGCCCCTCCAGGTTCCCGACGCCCTGGCGGTCGAGCTGCAGGCCCCGCACTCCGGCAGGCTGCGCGGCCTCGGGATACGCGCCGGCGTCACCCTGATCGTCGGGGGCGGCTACCACGGCAAGTCGACGCTGCTGCGGGCGCTCGCTCTCGGCATCTACGATCACGTCCCCGGGGACGGCCGCGAGCGCTGCGTCTCCGCGGAGGAGCTGGTGAGCGTGCGCGCCGAGGACGGCCGCTCGGTGCGCGGCGTCTGCCTGACCCCCTTCATCCGCGGCCTGCTGCTGGGGCGGGGTACGGACTGCTTCGACAGCGACGAGGCCTCGGGCAGCACCTCCCAGGCCGCCGCCATCGTCGAGGCGCTCGAGGCGGGGGCGACCGGCCTGCTGATCGACGAGGACACGGCGGCGACCAACTTCATGATCCGCGACGCCCGCATGCGCCGTCTCGTCCCCGGGGACCGCGAGCCCATCATCCCCTACATCGACCGCGTGCGCCAGCTCAGGAAGACCCTCGGCGTCTCCTCGGTGCTCGTGGCGGGCGGTGCCGGAGACTACCTCGACGTCGCCGACTGCGTCATTCAGATGGAGGACTGCCAGCCCCGCGACGTCACGGCGCTGGCGCGGGAGATCGCCGCCAGCCGGCCCCTGGGAGAGGCGGAACCGCGCCCACCCGATGAATGGACTCCGGCGGCGGCGCGGGTTCCCCTGCCCGAAAGTCTCGATCCCCGCCGGGGGCGCCGCGCCGAGAGGGTACGGGCGGTGAGGACGCGGTCGATCGAGTTCGGCGCCGAAGAGATCGACGTCGGACTGCTGTACCAGATCGTGGACCCGGCCCAGTGCCGGATGATCGGCGACGCCCTGCTCAGGCTGGCGCGCGGGCTGTGCGACGGGCGCGGCGACCTTCCCCGGATCCTGGCCGCGCTCGAGGAGGAGATGGGGGCGGGGGGGCTCGAATCGCTGGCGGCCCCGGGGTTCGGAGACCGGGCCCGGGCCCGCCGCTTCGAGATCGCCGCGGCTCTCAACCGGTTGCCGAGCCTGCGTGTGGCGGCGCCGGGCCCGGACCGGCCCTGAGCGGGGAATTCACTCATGGCCTCCCCGCGTCCCCGGGAGGGTTTCCGGAAGGTTTCCCGATGAATCCCGCGCCGTGGAACCGCGCCGGGGAAACACGGCCATCCCGCTGGACGCCCCGGGCGGCGCAAGTTGACCCGACCGGCGGCGAGGTCCAATATCTGTTTCCTGCATTTCCTGGCGCGACCGGAACCATTCCTCCGTCTGCCCAGGCCACACAGCCCTTCCCTGGGCATATCGTCCCGCCGACCATCGAGATTCCATGCGACCGCGGCCGGGAAGGTCCTCAGCGATGATTCCGCATTTCCCCCGGATTTCGCACACCACCAGAGCCTGCCGGTGAAGTGGTTCGGACCTGAATCCCGGAATTACGCCACGCGGAACCACCGGCCCGGTTCGGCGGTTCAGTAGATACCGCACGACCTCGAACTTCACGATGCGCCTCAGTCGACCGTATTCCTCCCGCACGCGCCGGCCGTGGAAAGCGCTTGCCGCCATCCTGCTCGCTTCAGTCCCCGCGCAGCTGCATGCCGGCGCCTGGACGCAGCCGCCCGGGGGTCTGTACCTCAAGGTTGCCGGGCTCTCCTTCCGCTCCGGGGAGTTCCTCAACGCCGAGGGGGAGCGCCTGGCCCGGCAGGAAAAGCCCAGCACGGAAGAATTGACCGACAGGAACGCCACGGTCTACCTGGAATACGGTGTCAGAGAGCGCCTGACTCTTGTGGCCTCCCTTCCCTACAAGCGTCTGGTTCACAAGAAGACGGAGGTGAGGCACTTCGAGAGTCTCGACACCACCATTACCCGCATCTACCCCGACGAGAAGGAATCCGGTTTCGCCGACCTCGAAATGCGCCTGCGCTGGCGCCTGCTGGAGGATCCGGCCGTGGTCTCCGTGACTCTCGGCGGCAAGCTGCCGCTCGGCTACGAAATGCAGGAGGAAAGCAACGTTCCCCTGGGAACCGCGGAGATCGACGGCGACACGCGCCTGCTGGTCGGCAAATCGCTGTACCCGTTGCCGGGGTACGTTACGAGCGCGATCGGCTACCGCAGGCGGGGCGGCATCTTCAGCGACGAGTTCCTGTACAGTTTCGAGGCCGGTTTCACCTACGGGAACCTGCTGGTCAAAGGGGTGGCCGAGGGAGTGCGGACGTTCGGGGACTGCGGAGCCACCGGTGCCATGGGCATGTTGATAGGGGACCAGAACAGCCTGAAACTGGCGCCCGGGATAATCTGGTCCCTGAGCGAACGGCTGGAACTGGGGGCCGACCTGTTTCACATCGTATCCGGCTGCAATACCGCGGCCGGAACGACCTGGGCCCTGGGGCTGGCTTTCAAGCGTTGAGGGGAACCGCCCCGGAGTGCAAGGCGGTTCTTGTGCATTACCCCTGTTTGAACGACAAGTGAAAGGAGGCCGAGGTTGCCTCGCCGACAATGGGAGATCCCCGAACGTCAAGCCACGGACGAAGCCGTCTATCTCAACCGCCGCAAGTTCCTCGGGCGGGCAGGGCTCGGCAGCATCGGCCTGCTCACGGGATGCATCCCGGAAAAGCTCCTCAACCCCGCCGACCTCGTCGACCCGGGAGATTTTCTCGCTCCCGCCGAGCCGGTGCCGCGCTACCCCGCGCCCCTGAACCCCTCCTTCTCCACCCTCGACCGGCCCCTCACCGACGAGAACATTGCCGGCATCTACAACAACTTCTGGGAGTTCACCGACACCAAGCGGGTGACGGAGTACATCGACAAGTTCGAACCCCTTCCCTGGACGGTAGAAATTACCGGCCTGGTGGAGGAGCCGAAGACCTGGGACGTCGAGGACCTGATCGGCAGGATGGACCTCGAAGAGCGCCTTTACCGCCACCGCTGCGTCGAGGCATGGTCCATGGCCATCCCCTGGACGGGATTTCCCATGAAAGACCTGGTCGACCTGGTCAAGCCGCTGTCCTCCGCCCGCTACGTGCGCATGACCTCCTTCTTCAATCCCGAGGTGGCTCAGAACCAGTGGGACCAGCCCGACTACCCCTGGCCCTATACCGAGGGACTTACCATGGCCGAGGCGACCAATGAGCTGACCCTGATGGTAACGGGCATATACGGCCACGAGCTGCCGAAGCAGCACGGTGCCCCGATACGACTGGTGACGCCCTGGAAGTACGGCTTCAAGGGCCTCAAGTCGATCACCCTTATCGAGTTCACCGAGGACCAGCCGGCGACGTTCTGGCCCACGCGATCGCCGAGCGAGTACGAGTTTTTCTCCAACGTCGATCCCGATGTCCCCCACCGCCGCTGGTCGCAGGCAAAGGAAGAGTTCATCACCGACGATCTCGACGAACCTGAAGTACGCAAGACCCTCCTCTACAACGGGTACGGGGAGTACGTCGCCCATCTGTACGAGTGATTTCATCCGGAGGCCCCTCATGCGCCAGCTTCGGTCCCCGATTCTTTTCCTGCCTCTGCTCGCACTCCCCCTCCCCGCCCAGGAGGAGGCCCTTCACGGGACCTGGGACAGCACCGTACTCGACGATCAGATCGGGGAGATTTCCACCAGCCTGACCTTCGAGGAGGACGGGGCTTTCGAGATCACCCAGGTCATTCAGGTAAGGGAGGATTTCCTGGAAGGGCTCGAGATCCCGGAAACCATCGCCATCGACTCGATCACCGCCCGCGGCACCGGGACCTACGGAGTGGAGGGGGACAGCCTCAGGGTCGACATAGCCCGATGGGACCTGCAGGTCGACGGCGAGGACTTCGACAACTTCTTCACCCGGGCCGCCCGGAACCTCGCCCGTTACTTTGCCGACCTGAACGAAATACCCGAGGAGAGATACCCGGAGTACGAAGAGGCTTTCGTCGACGAGTTCCTCGCTGCAATCGACGAAATCGATTTCTTCGCCGGTTTCGAGGAGGGCGGCAGCAGCGCCTACGCCATCGAGGGAAATGCCCTGGTGCTTGCCACCGCCGGGGAGACCGCCTGGGAATTCCACCGCATGGAGGTCGTAACTGAAATCCCCACGGCGGTCGCCCGGACTACCTGGGGCGGCCTGAAAGCTGTCCTGAGTCGTTGAAATCCCCGGGGTGGTCCTGTCCCCGGCCGCTTCTCATCTGTGCGGATTTCAGTCTTCCGCTTCAACTTCCGTATCGGCGAGCATCTGTTGTATCGTCCTCTTCAGCACCGGAAGCTGCTCGTGCACGGCATTCCAGAGTATTTCATGATTGATTGCGTCATAGCCGTGAACAAGCCGATCCCGCATTCCCGCTATCGCCCTCCATTCCACACCCGATGGTCATGCTTGCTCATAGATCGCCAGTGTCTCCCGACGGACCAGTGGTTCCAGCCACCGATTCAGTCCCGAGAACAGATCGACCCTGTGTCCCAGGATGGCCTCCAGCTCTTCATGCCAGGTAAAAAAATCCCAGCCCGGAGTTCTTCCGGGGAGAAACTCCACCAGCACATCCACATCACTGCGATCCGGATCGAAATCGTCCCGAAGGACTGAGCCGAATAGACTCATCCGGCCTATTCCACGTGCGCGACAGAAGTCGGCGATTTTTCCTCTATCAACTTCGATGGGTAAATTTTCCACTGTCGTCACAGATCGCTGATTCCCCTTCGGCGCTTGTATGTATGCGAGCGCGCCCGCCTGGTTTCAGAAGCACGAGTATGATAGAGGGTTTCATTGGTGTGGCAAGGTGGGATCTCCCGGCAGCCGTCGCTGCGGCACCGCGCATACCCGCCACCCCCCGGACCCGCAGGATACCAGCGCCGTCGACCCGTTCTACTGCTGCGCCTCAATAAAACTCAGGAGATGACAATGACGAGATTCCCGCGAACCCTGCTCCTTTTCGCCGCCGCGGCCCTCACGGCCTGCGCCGCGAAAAAGGAGACCACCCCCGCTCCGCGGGCAGCAGCCTCGGCCGGAACCGCCCTCGAGACGGAAATCCCGCTCGATCCGCAGATCGTCTCCGGAAAGCTGGAGAACGGCTTCCGCTACCTGATCCGCGCCAACCGGAAGCCGGAGAAGCGGGCGGAGTTCCGGCTGACCGTCGACGTCGGCTCGGTCCTCGAGGAGGAGGATGAGCAGGGGCTGGCCCACTTCGCCGAGCACATGGCCTTCAACGGCACCGCGAACTTCGCCAAGCAGGAGCTGATCGACTATCTCGAGACCATCGGCATGCGCTTCGGTCCGGACCTCAACGCCTACACCGGCTTCGACGAAACCGTGTACATGCTCACCGTTCCCACCGACAGCTCGGAGTTCGTCGACAAGGCGTTCCAGATCCTCGAGGACTGGGCACACCAGGTCAGCTATGACTCGGTGGAGATCGACAAGGAGCGCGGCGTGGTGATCGAGGAGTGGCGGGGGCGTCGGGGCGCCGGCCAGAGAATGCTCGACGAGCAGCTTCCGATCATCCTCAAGGACTCGCGCTACGCCGTGCGCCTGCCGATCGGGGAAAAGGCGGTTCTCGACACCTTTGAGCACGCCACCCTGCGCGACTTCTACACGAAGTGGTACCGGCCGGAGCTGATGGGGTTCGTCGCCGTCGGCGACTTCGACCCTGAGGCGATGGAGGCCAAGGCGCGCGAGCACTTCTCCCGCCTGCGGCGGCGCGACGACGCCCCGGAGCGGGCCCTCTACCCGGTGCCCGACCACGAGGAGACCCTGTTCGCCATCGCCACCGACCCGGAAGC
>JAPOZF010000261.1:0-2965 GCA_026706165.1 Gemmatimonadota bacterium | reverse complement strand
ATCAGCATCTACTACAAGCAGGATGTGCGCGAGCAGCAGACCGTCGGCGCCTACCGGCGCTCGCTGATCGAGGGGCTCTACCACGGCATGTTCAACCGGCGCCTGCAGGAGCTGACCCAGCTGCCGGAACCGCCGTTCCTCTACGGCTACTCCGGCCAGGGGCGGCTGCTGCGCACCAAGGAGTTCTTCCAGCTCGGAGCCGGCGTCCAGGACAACGGCTTCGACGCCGGCCTCGAGGCGCTGCTGACCGAGGCGGCGAGGGTGCGGGAGTTCGGCTTCACCGGCAGCGAGCTCGAGCGCCTCAAGAAGGAGTCCCTGCGCGGCATGGAGCAGGCCTACCGCGAGCGCGACAAGAGCCGCTCTTCCGGGTTCGCCTCCGAGTACATCCGCCACCTCCTCGAAGGAGAGCCGGTCCCCGGCATCGAGAAGGAGCTCGAGCTGTACCGCGAGCTGCTGCCGGGCATCGGGCTCGCCGAGGTCAACGCCCTCGCTTCCGGATGGACCGGGGAGTCGAACCGCGTCATCGCCCTGAACGCCCCGGAGAAGGAGGGCCTGCACGTGCCCTCCGAGGAGGAGCTGCTGGCGGTGTTCGCCCGCGTCTCGGAGAAGGGGATCGAACCTTACGAGGACGACGTCTCCGAGGATCCGATCGCCCCGGAGCTGCCGCTGCTGGCGCGGATCGCCGCCGCCGACTCCATCCCCGAGCTCGGAGTGACGAAGTGGACCCTGTCCAACGGCATCCGGGTCTTTCTCAAGCCGACCGACTTCAAGAACGACCAGGTGCTGTTCAGGGCCTACAGTCCAGGCGGCCACTCGCTCGTCGAGGACCCCTACTACGTGGCGGCTTCCACCGCGGCTTCCGTGGTGACCGAGGGCGGGGTCGCGCAGTTCGACCTCATCGAGCTGCGCAAGAAGCTGGCGGGAAAGGTCGTGTCGGTCTCTCCCTGGATCGGCGGCCTGCAGGAAGGGATATCCGGCTCTGCTTCGCCGCAGGACCTGCCCACGATGTTCGAGCTGGTCTACGCCTACTTCACCTCCCCGCGCCAGGACAGCACCGCCTTCACGGCGCTGCGGAAGCGGATGAAAGGGTCGATCGAGAACCGCAGCGCCCGCCCGGAGACCGCCTTCTACGACACCCTCGGGGTAACCATGGCGCAGTACCATCACCGCGCGCGGCCTACGTCGCTGGCGATGCTGGAGGAGATGGACCTCGGCAAGTCGATGCAGGTCTACCGCGACCGCTTCGCCGACGCCGGCGACTTCACCTTCTGCTTCGTCGGCAACTTCACCCCGGAGGAGCTCGAGCCGCTGGTGCTGACCTATCTCGGCGGCCTGCCCGCGACCGGGCGCGAGGAGACCTGGCGCGACGTCGGCATGCGCCCCCCTTCCGGGGTGGTCGAGAAAACCGTGCGCAGGGGGATGGAGCCCAAGAGCCGCTCGGAAATCGTCTTCACCGGCCCGTTCGAGTTCGACGGCTGGCGCAACAACTTCGTCCTGGGAGCGATGACGGACGTGCTCGAGATCAAGCTGCGCGAGGTGATGCGCGAAGACCTCGGGGGCACCTACCACGTCTCGGTAGGGGGCAGCGGCTCCCACTATCCCGAAGAACGGTACCGGGTCAACCTGAGATTCGGCTGTGATCCCGAGCGGGTCGAGGAGCTGACCGGGGTCGTCTTCGAGCAGATCGACAGCCTGAAGACGGCGGGCACGACCGAGGAGTACCTCACCAAGGTCAAGGAAACGGCGAAGAGGGACCGGGAGGTGCAGCTGAAGGAGAACGGCTTCTGGGTGCGCGGGATTCTGTACGTCGACTTCCACGGCATCGATCCGTTGCGGTCCCTCCAGTTCGACGAGACGGTCGACAGCCTGACCCTCGAGGACGTGCGCGAGGCGGCGCGGAAGTACTTCGACATGGAGAACTACGTGCGCGTGGTGCTGCTGCCGGAGGAGGAGGCCGCGGAGCCGCAGGGCGGCTGATATTGCGGGGGCTGGAGAGATCGGGCCTCCGGGCGGGGAGACTACCAGTCCGTCAGCCAGCGCCGCAGCCCCTCGAGAAACGGCTCCGGCCGGTTGGAGACGAAGCAGATGCTCCCGCCGTCCGGAGACCAGGCCGGCTCCCGGTCCGTGACGCACTCAGACCGCCAAGGCTCACCTGGGAGAAACGAGATGGGATGGACGCTTCTCGATTTTCAGGGCGGCCTTGATCCGGCCCCAGGAGACCGCATCGACCGCGCTGTCTCCGGTCGGCCGGGCCGGGTCGGAGGACAGCAGCAACCCGTCGAGAAAGGCATTCGCCCGATGGCGCATGACGTTACGGAACGTGCGGTCGTGCTCGTCCGACTGCTGGAAATCGGGCCCCCAATTTTTCCACACTGTTTCGTCACCGGGAGGGTCATGGTCATTCACTAGGATCGTGAAACCGATAACTCCGCCCGCGGAAAACCGGCTGACTGCGCTCCCGGCAGGGCCATCCCAGGATTCTTCCCCCCAGCGGTCGAATGGCGTCACGTACAGCTCGACCACCCAGATGACCGGGGCTTCTCCGGCGACGCCGCCCCCGCTTTCCGCAAAGGGTGGAAGGGTCGTCCATGAAAGCATTCCAGTCTGGACCCTATACATCAAATCACTCAAGGTCGGACCGCTGGCGGTGTGTGAAATAGCCGTGTAATACTGAGTCTGCCCGTGAAGCTCGATCCGGCGCTCCATTTCGTCGCCGTTGGAATTACCCGCACCTCCGCTGTGATCTCCGTCGATCGCCAGGGTGATGCTGTCATTCAAGTGTACATACCGTCGATTTACCTTAGGACTGTCGTAGTCGTGGGTGTTCTTGTACGCGTCGTCGCTGGCCACGAAGGCGACGTAGAGACGGGCCGGCTCGTCGTGCCAGGCCAGCCAGATGCGGAAGTCCAGGTCGGAAGGATCAAGCGGGGAGTTCTGGTATTCTTCCCTGAAATCCAGCAGGGTC
>JAPOZF010000273.1:15999-17189 GCA_026706165.1 Gemmatimonadota bacterium | reverse complement strand
CGAAATTATCATCTACCCGTCGTTGCAGGGCGAACCTTTTTCCGTCCGGGGACCACGTAAGGTTGAGTATGAAATTTCCCCCCATACTTGTCTGCCTGTTTTTTCGGGTTTCTCCATTCACCTCCATAACATGAAGACTCCAATCGTTCTCCACGCCGGTTGTGAACGCAATTCTGCTGCCGTCGGCCGACCAGGTCGGCATGCCGATGAAGGAAATCGAGCCGTTGGTGAAGTTTACGGTTGTACCATCTGACAGATTCATGATGTAGAGGTCAGTGTAGGCTATTCCCGGGGTTGTAACCGGCCTGGCCACGAAGGCAACCCGGGTCCCGTCCGGGCTCCATGCCGGCGATCTCACTCCCAGCAGTCCCGGGGGCAATTCGAGATTCCTCGTTTCCAAATCGGCAAGGTTGACAATGGTGAACCACGCCTTCTCATAATCGTGGCCGGCCTCGTCCTTACCCGTTGCGACGTAAAGGATTTGACTCCCGTCCGGGTTCCATGCAGGACCGGTCACGTTGCCGCTGTCGGAGGAGACCCTGAAAACCGGGGCGCCGTCCTCGGGAAGGCAGTAGATTTTCCCGCCCTCCACGTGCGCGGAAGTTTTGGTTTGCGTCCACCAAAAGACGCTGGCCAGGATCGCGCAAGCCAATCGCATTGGTACCTTTCTGTGGTTTGAGTCTGAGATGAAACCAGCCCATCTACCGTTATGGGAGGGATGGGGCAAAACGAAATGCGGGAGGATCGATACCCGAGCGGTCGACCTTTTACCAGCGACCACTGACAAAAACGCAGGTCCGAAATGGTGGGGTTCAGTCGTTTTCGGAAAAGGAATTTCCCTTGCGAAGGTCTGTTTCCAGGGATGCCTTGATGCGGGCCCAGGAGGTGGATTGGACCGCAGAGGCGCGCAAGCCGTCGTCGGGGCCGAGCAGCAGACCATCCACGAATAAATCGGCGCCCATCGCGACTTCCGAAATATTTTCGCGGAATTTCAGTTCGTAATTGGCATATCGGCCAATGGGTTCGACATCGTAGTCATGGACACCCAAATCGAATCCGATTGTTTTTCCCGCGGCCAGTTCGGATACCACACTGTTTTCGGGATTTAGGTGATCCAGGAGATCGAAGCAGGTGACGTAGAATTCGGTCACCCAGATGGTGGGGTTCTCGCCGAACACGCCGCCTCCACC
>JAPOZF010000273.1:0-15652 GCA_026706165.1 Gemmatimonadota bacterium | reverse complement strand
TCCACCCCATCCAGATGCGAAAATCGAGGCTGCTCGGATCGTGCCGGTCGAAGGTCGAGGTTCTTCGCATTCCCGTCCACAGGCCGAAATCGAGGGGGGTCAGGGTCGGTTCCCCGACGGCGTCCAGCCAGTCTTCCACAACCCCGTCGTCCTGATCCAGAAGGGCGAGGGTCTCTTCCGATAAGTAGCTGACCGGGAACACCCGGTCGCCGTTGTGGGCGGCTGCGGGGGCAAGACCTGCGGAAAAAACAGCCAGCGCAAACACCAAAAAGGGACACGCGCACTGCGTGTCCCGCCACTGTCGAGGATGCAACACAACCACTGACGCGAGGGTCAGTGATCGCAAGCGCAATGACTGTTACTCCCATGACCGCAACATGTGCCCCCCGTATGCCCCGTCAGGATACAGGAGTAGTTGCAGTTCGACGTGCAGGGACTTGGATGGTTACCATGCGTGTGGCCCTGGTTCGGAGCGCCTATGACAAAGGGCAACGCGATCATCGCCCCGACCGTGCAAACCATCGCCAGCGCCTTCCGCTGCCGATCCAGGATTACCTTCCCTGCTTCAATGATCCTTTCCATCTGATCCTCCCATCGGGTGAGTTGCCCCCCAACGCCTGGCGCGTTGAGGAGTTGAATTGGATCCGGGATGCCGGTCAACTTTACGCCATCCAAGATAGCCCCGAAGGCGGAGGATCCGAAATCAGGTGATCACCTGATTTTTGACTTCCGAAATGCTGATTTATGGCTTCGGAAATGCCGAGGCTGCCGACCCAAGGGTCCCCGAGAGGGACTCAGGACTACAGGGAGGTCAATCCTTCCCGGATCGCGTGCTTGACCAACTCCGGAATGCTGTGCAGCCCGAGCTTGTCCATCAGGTGCTGACGATGCGTGCCAATTGTTTTTGCCGTCACGTTGCGGATAGCGGCGATTTCCTCATTCGATTTCCCTTCGGCGATGAGCTGAAGTACTTCTTTCTCGCTGGGAGTCAGGGTCGGCGCCTCGGGGTGGTTCATCAGGAGATCCACGTAATCCTCGACGAGGGGATCGATCAATTGCGGGGTCAGATGCTTGTGGCCGTGGTGAACCGCCCGGATTCCATTCATCAGGTCGCTGACGGAGGTTTTTTTCAGGAGGTAACCGGAGGCCCCCGCCTGCAACATGCCGGACACGTAGCGTTTTTCCGAGTACCCCGAAAAGGCCAGCACCTTTGCGTCGGGTTCCTGTTTCCGTATCTGTCGAGTCGCCTCGATGCCGTTCAAGCCGGGCATACCCACGTTCATGAGCACGACGTCCGGTGCCAGGGCGGAAACCTTCTCGATTGTCTTGCGGCCGTCCCCGGCCACGTCGACAACCGTGAGGTCGGTTTCCTGTTCAAGCAGCAGGCGGACCGATTCGCGCACTATTTCGTGGTCGTCCACCATCAGGACTTTAATTTCCATGACAGTGTCCCTCCCATGAACTTGAAAGACGTAGAAAAAGGAATCCCCATGGAGAAGAGAAGGGGCAGGTCAGTATCAAAAGGGATATCCATCAGGGATACCCATCTATTTTCTGGACGATGGAGCCGCCGGCGCTTCGGCCCCCCCGTTCGCGGGCAGCAGCCGGGGCAGCAGGGCTTCGAGCTGCTCGACCGGCTCGCGCAAGGTCTCGATGGCGCCGCGCCAGAAGTCGGGCGACTCCAGGTCGTAGCCGACGGTGGAACGCGCCACTTCCTCGGCGGCCGCGCTTCCCGTCATGCGCAGGAACTCCTCGTAGCGCGGCAGGAACCCGGCTCCCTCCTCGCGGAAGCGGGCGAACAGCCCCCGGCTCAACAGGAAGCCGTAGGTGTAGGGGAAGTTGTAGAAGGTGACCCCGGTGATGTAGAAGTGCAGCTTCGAGGCCCAGAACAGCGGGTCCTCGCCTCCCTCGATCAGCAGGCCCCCGAACAGCTCGCGCTGGGTCGTGGCCATCAGCTCCTTCAGGCGGCTGACCGCGACCTCCCCTTCCGAGCGCTCCTCGTGAAAGCGCTTTTCGAACTCGTAGCGCACCGGGATGTCCGTCAGGTAGACCGCCGCATGAGCGGTTTCCATGTCGAGGATGCGCGCCTTCTCCCCGTCGCCGACGCCGGGGTCCGACAGCAGTCCCTCGGTCAGGATCATTTCCGCGAAGGTCGATGCCGACTCCGCCAGCGTCATCGGGTACTGGCGGGCAAGGGGGCGCACCTCCCTCATGACGTGGCTGTGGAAGGCGTGGCCGGCCTCGTGGGCGAGGGTGCGCACGTCGTTGGCGCTGTCGTTCCAGGTCATGTAGATCCGCGATTCCCGCGTCAGCAGCGAGCCGGTGCAGAACGCTCCCGGCCTCTTGCCCGCCCGCGGCTCCCACTCGATCCAGCCGGAGTCGATCAGGCCGCGGGTGAAGCGGCCGAGCTCGGGGTAGGCGCCGGCGAAGGCCGAGGTGACCAGCTCTCCCCCCTCGGCCCAGGAGATTTCGGAGGACGTGCCGCTCTCCAGGGGCAGCGGCGCCTCGAGGTCGTACCAGGCGACCCCGTCCGCGCCCATGGCGTCCGCCTTCAGCCGCAGGACGCGCCGCGGCAGCTCGGAGGCGTCGAAGATCGCCTCGAACATCGCGTCGAGGCTCTTGCGGGAAGTCGCCGCCTGAAACAGGGCGGCGTCGAGGAAGTGATCGATGCCGCGGTGGCGGTTGAGGGTCAGCCGCGTTCCCGCGATGGCGTTGAGGGCCGCTGCGGCCACGTCCTCGACTTCGGCCCAGGCCCGGTTTCCCCCTTCGAAAGCGGCCTGCCGCACCGCCCGGTCCGGGTGGCCGGTCAGGGCGCGCCGCCGCGACATCGGCAGGCGCTCGCCGCGGCCGTCCGGCCAGGTCATGTCGAATTCGAGCTTTCCCGACAGGGTGTCGTAGAGGCGGCCCCAGGCGTGGAGGCCGTCCACCGAGAGGTCGGCGGCGACCCGTTCTTCCCCGGGCGCCATGGTTCGCCGGCCCTGCTCGCGGACGCGGGTCAGGAAGTGGGCGCAACCGGCGAGCCCGGGCGCCTCGAGGAGGGCGGAAAACTCCGCTTCGCCGGCTGTCGCGAGGCCGCGCTGGAGCTCGACGTCCAGCTTTTCCGAGCGCGCTTCGATCAGGGCGAAGGCCGCTTCCTCTTTCTTGTAGGCCTCGTTGGCGGCGTCGGCCGCGGTCAGGCAGCCGAGGTAGGAGCCGAGATGGGAGAGCCGCGCCAGCAGCTCCTCGGCGCGGGCGAAGACAGCGGTCCAGGATCCGGTGTTGCCCCCGTCGAGCGGGGCCAGTGAAGCCGCCTCCTGTTCGAGGGCGTCCAGGTCGCCCTCGAGCTCCTGCTTGAAACGGCGCATCTCCCGCCCGTCGAAAGAGGGGAAGTAGCTGCTGAGATCCCAGTTCATCGGCAATGCCTGCGGTTGCGCCGGCCGGCGGAGGCCGGCTTGTGGGGTTCAGGTCGGGCGAAGGCTATCCGGTGCGGGTCCGGCCGGCGGCCGCGTCCAGCGCCGGTAACAGGTTGATGGCAGCCGGCGGGGTGGCGCTTAAACGCTTAAAGTGGCAATAGCCTGGAAAGCCATTCCCTGGCGGCACTGCAGCAGGATTGAGCGGGAAGGGGCGGCGAAGCTGGAAAAAGCTGCGTCCGACAGTGGGCGGGCGGGCGGAGAAAGCTGCCGCCCGGGGGGGCTACTGGAACTTGCAGGACTTGATCTCGCGCGGGGAGAGGCGGATCCCCCTGGCCTTCAGGCCGCGGACCGGGTAGTCGGACACGGCGAAGGACTCGTTCAGCACCCGCACCCGGGGTTTCGGCTTGTAGTCGACGGAGACGGTTGCGTCCGGCCGGGTGGTCAGACGCAGCAGCTTGCAACCCTCAGGCACCAGCTCGTACGAGCGGTTGAGAATGAACTTGTCGATGACGCAGCGCTTGATGCAGGGGCGGCCCTTGGCGTCGCGGTAGACGAGGTTGAAAACCGTGTCCTTGTCGACGAAACCGCAGTGGGCCATCCCCTTGCCGACGAAGAGCTTGTCGGGGGCGTCGATCACCGAGTACGAGCCGTCGGCGCGGATCACCAGCACGCGGTCGTACTGGGAGACCTCCAACAGCGCCGGGCCGTTCACCTCGTAGCCGAGATAGCCGCTCCCCTTGTCGTAGGCGAGCTTGAGGTCGCGTTTGGCCGCCTCGCGGACGTCGACCTTCTCGAGGGAGAGAATCTCGGTGCGGCGCGGGAACCGGGGGCGCTGCTGTTCGATCAGGTTCTCGAGAAAGGCGATCGCGTACGGAACGATGTGGCCGAGGTCGTGGGCGACCTGCTTCAGCCGCTCCTCGATCTCGCGCGATTCCTTTCTGGCGCGCTCGATGTCGTAGAGCGAGATGCGGCGGATGGGGATCTTGAGCAGGGTGTCGACGTCGTCGCGGGTGACCTCCCTGCCGATCTCCTCGCGGTGCGGCTGGAGGCCCGACAGGACCGCGTTTACGACCGCGTCCGAACTCTTCTTGTCCTCGATCTCCTTGTAGATCCGGTTTTCGATGAAGATCCGCTCGAGCGTCCGGGCGTGCAGCCGGTCCCCGAGCCGGCCCTGCTCGACCTGAAGCTCGGCTTTCAGGATGTCGACGAGCCGGTCGACGTTGTGGCGCAGGATCCCGGCGACCCCCATGACCCGCGGTTTGTCGCCGTCGATAACCACCGGGTTGCACGACAGGGAGAGCTCGCAGTCGGTGAAGGCGTAGAGCGCGTCGACCACCTCCTGACCGTAGACGCCGCGCGGCAGCTTGATCTCGATCTCGACGTTCCCGGCGGTGTAGTCGTGGATGCTGGAGATTTTCACCTTGTTCTTGCGGGCGGCATCCTCGATCGAGGCGATCAGCAGCTCCGTCGTCGTGCCGTACGGTATCTCGGTGATGACGATCCGCTTGGGGTCGGACAGGTCCATGCGCGCCCGCACCAGGACCTTGCCGGTGCCGTCCTCGTACTGCGAGACGTCGGCCATGCCCGCCGTCGGGAAATCGGGGAGAAGCTCGAACTCCCCGTCCTTCATGATGGCGACCTGGGCCTCGAGCAGCTCGATCAGGTTGTGCGGCAGGATGCGCGTCGCCATGCCGACGGCGATCCCTTCGGCTCCCTGCGCCAGCAGCACCGGCAGCTTCGCCGGCAGGATCACCGGCTCCCGGTTGCGGCCGTCGTATGAATCGACGTACTCGGTGATCTCCGGATCGAACAGCACCTCGGAGGCGAGGGGGGACAGGCGGCACTCGATGTAGCGGGCGGCGGAAGCCATGTCGCCGGTGTAGATGTTGCCGAAATTCCCCTGCCGGTCGATGAACAGCTCCTTGTTCGCCAGCACGATGAGGGCGGAGTAGATCGAAGCTTCGCCGTGCGGGTGGAATCTCATCGTGTGGCCGACGACGTTGGCGACCTTGTGGAACTTGCCGTCGTCGAGCTCGAAGAGGGCGTGAAGGATGCGCCGCTGCACCGGCTTGAGCCCGTCGTCGACGTGCGGGATGGCGCGGTCCTTGATCACGTACGAGGCGTACTCGACGAAGTTCTTTTCGTACAGGGTGTCTACGTAGGCCATCTCTTTTCAGTCGGGTGGGCGGCGGCCGCTGCCAGCGGGAGAGCCGGCCGCCGCGGGCCGGCGATGCCGCCTCTCAGACGAGGTTCTCCATGATGTACTCGCGGCGCTCCGGGGTGTTCTTGCCCATGTAGAACGAGAGAATGTCAGGCACATTGCCATTCGCCTGGACCTTCACCAGCCGCATGTCGCCGCCGATGAACTGCCCGAACTCCCTGGGCGAGATCTCGCCGAGTCCCTTGAAGCGCGTCACCTCGGGCTGCTTCATGCCTGCGAGGGCCCGGTCCCGCTCCTTCTCGCTGTAGCAGTAAACGGTCTCCTTCTTGCCGCGCACCCGGAACAGCGGCGTTTCGAGGATGTAGAGGTGCCCGGCGGTGACGAGCTCCTCGAAGAAGTTGAGGAAGAACGTCATCAGCAGGTTGCGGATGTGGAACCCGTCGACGTCGGCGTCGGTGGCGATCACGACGCGGTCGTAGCGCAGGTCGTCGATGCCGTCCTCGATCCCGAGGGCCATCATCAGGTTGAACAGCTCCTCGTTCTTGTAGGTGGCCGCCCTGCCGCGGCCGAACATGTTCTGCGGTTTCCCCCTGAGGGTGAAGATCGCCTGCGTGTTCGGGTCGCGCGTCGACACGATCGACCCTGCCGCGGACTGCCCCTCGGTCAGGAAGATCGTCGACTCCCCGCCGTGCCGGTGGCCGAGGTGGTACTTGCAGTCGCGCAGGTTGGGATTCCTGATCTGGATCTTCCGGGCGGCGTCCTTGGCCTCCTTCTTAACGGCGTTCAGCTCCTTGCGCAGCTTCTCGTTCTGGACGATGCGCGCTTCCACCGTCTCGGCGGCTTCGCGGTTCTTGTGCAGGAAGTCGACGACCGCCCCCTTGACCTCGTTGACGACCCAGCCGCGCAGGTCGGTGTTGCCGAGCTTGTTCTTGGTCTGCGACTCGAACACCGGGTCGCGCAGCTTGACGGCGACGGCGCCGGCCAGTCCCTCGCGCACGTCGACGCCGCCGTAGTTCTTGCGGTAGAACTCGTTGACGCCCTTCAGGATTCCCTCGCGGAAGGCGCTCTGGTGGGTGCCGCCGTCGCCGGTGAACTGGCCGTTGACGAAGGAGCGGTAGGACTCGCCGTACCCGTCGATGTGGGTGAAGGCGAACTCCAGCGCCTTCGACCGGTGGTAGGCGGGCGGGTAGGTTTCCCCGTCCCCCACCTCGCGCCTGAGCAGGTCTAGCAGGCCCCCCTTCGACTCGAACTTCTCCCCGTCGAGGAACAGCTGCAGACCCCTGTTGAGGCAGGCGTAGTTCCACAGGCGCCGGGCGAGGAAGTCGCGCTCGTACCGGTACTCTCCGAAGATCTCCCCGTCCGGGGTGAACTCGACCAGAGTGCCGGCCGGCTCCCCAGGGGCCTTCCCGGTTCGGGTGCGGCCGGCCTGGGTGCCGCGCTCGAACACCGCTTCGGCGTACTTCCCGTCGCGGTAGCTGACGACCCGGAACGACTTCGAGAGGGCGTTGACGGCCTTGGTGCCGACCCCGTTGAGCCCGACGCTGAACTGGAAGACCTCGTCGTTGTACTTGGCGCCGGTGTTGATGACCGATACGCACTCGACCACCTTGCCGAGCGGGATGCCGCGCCCGTAGTCGCGCACCCGCACCGCTTCACCGTCGGCCCCGTTCTCGATGGCGATATCGATCTTCTTGCCGAACCCCATGATGTGCTCGTCGACGCCGTTGTCGATCACCTCCTTGATCAGCACGTAGATGCCGTCGTCGGGGTCGGACCCGTTGCCGAGGCGCCCGATGTACATGCCGGTGCGCAGGCGGATGTGCTCGAGTGAGCTGAGGGTCTTGATCTTGCTCTCGTCGTACGCCGAGCCGGGATTCTTCCTGCCGTTCTTTCCCGAGCCGTTGCCGCCGGACCTGGAGAACGATATCTCGCTCTGAACCGATGTCTTTGTCGATGTCATGGTTGCATCTGCATCCAACCCGATCCGGCCGGGAGAAAGGCGGATCGGGGGGCCGCCGGGCACCTGGGGTGTCCCGCGGATTCTTCGTCGGGCAGGGGATGAAAAGCGGCGCCGCGGGGGAGGTGCGGGCCGACTCTGCCAAGATAATCACCCTTGCGGATCGGCGCACCGGCAGCCAGGGGCAACGGGATTCGCCGGACCCGTGCCGCGCTTTCCCGGCCCCGCCGGATTCGCATGCACGGGGTCACGATCATTCGGCCGGGAGGGCATCTTCCGGCGGCAGACCGCAGCTTCCGGGGCGGCCTTTCCGCCGCACAGGGGCTTGTTGATTCGATTACGGCCGCGGGCGCGACCGTGTCAAGCGGAGAGCGCTCCGGGCTTACCGCCGTTTCCCCCGGTGCTCCCGGTGATGCGGGGGTCCGTGGTGCTCCACCCGCCCGGGGCTGCTACCCTTCGGTCTGGGGCGGCCACGGCGGCGGCGTCCGCCGGCATGCGCCAGGTCCGGCTCCCGCCCCCGCCAGGTCGGCTCGATGCCGTTGGCGTGGAGCAGGCTCTTCAGGTCCCTGAGATCGCGGTCGGTCACCAGGGTCATGGCGATCCCGGTGCGGCCCATGCGGCCGGTGCGGCCGGTGCGGTGGGTGTAGGTCTCGGCGCTCCTGGGGAAGTCGTAGTTGATCACGTGGCTCACGTGGGTGAAGTCGAGCCCGCGGCCGGCGACGTCGGTGGCGATCATGTACTTGATCTTGCGCTCGCGGAAGCGCGTGAAAAGAGACGTGCGGCGATCCTGCGTCAGGCCGCCGTGGATGATTTCGAGCGATTGCAGGCGCCGCCGCAGGTCGCGGTGCAGGTCGCTCGCCTTGTCCCGGGAGTTGCAGAAGATCAGCGCCTGCCGGATCCCGTCCTCGGTCAGGACGTTTTCCAGGGCCTTCATGCGGTCGCGGCCGGTGTGCAGGAAATGGTGCTGCAGCGACTGCGGGGCCTGCTGCTCGCGGTTGAGCTCGACGCGGACCGGATCGCGCTGGAAGCGCTTGGCCAGGGCGTCGATCTCGGGGGGCATGGTCGCCGAGAACATCAGCGTCTGGTGTTCCTGCAACAGGCAGGACAGGATGAAATCGACGTCCTCGATGAACCCCATCTTCAACATCTCGTCCGCCTCGTCGAGGACGACGGTGCGGACCTGCGTCAGGTCGAGCCGGGTGTTCCAGATGAAATCGATGAGGCGGCCCGGCGTCGCCACCAGGACCTGGACGCCGTGGTTCAGCTTGGCCTTCTGAATGCCCATGTCGAAACCGCCGAAGACGGCGAAGCAGACGGCGCCGGTGTGGCTGGCGAGGGAGTCGAGCTCCTGGACGTACTGGAGCGCGAGCTCCCGCGTCGGGACGAGTATGAGATACTGTATCGCCTGGGCCTCAGGGTCGGCGGCGTTGACGATCGGCACGCCGCAGGCCGCGGTCTTGCCGGAGCCGGTCTCGGCCAGTCCCAGGAGGTCGCGGCCCTCGAGAATGTGGGGGATGGCCTTTTCCTGGATCGGGGTCATGTCGTCGTACCCCATCTCGGCGAGGGCCTTGTGGACTTCCGGCTTGAGATCTGTTTCGGTGAACTTCACGTGGTGGTGATACTCCTTGCAGTATGGATATGCGCGTCCGCACCGTGGCGACGGACTGCTTGCTTCTATTTCGAGGAGATTGGGCTGCCGCAAGGGGCGCCAGCCAGCTGACGTCTGCGGTGGGAGGTGTTTAAAATACGAACAGGAACCGGACCGGTAAAATGCCCCGGGGTGAGCTGGCGGCCGGTGCAAGGAGCAGACCCGAAGTCATCGGCGCCGTCCGAAGAACCGGGTTCGGGCGTTCCGGCAGTTGGATTCCGGCGCGGCGGCCGGTGCCCGTTCACCGCTTCCCGGGATTCGGGAGCGGAAGTCGCGGCGGGGTCCGGTCCTTACAGGATCGACTCGGTCTGCTTTTCCACCTCGTCCCAGTCGAACTCGGCGCCGAGGCCGGGTCCCTGCGGCACCGGCAGGTGGCCGTTCTCGAGCAGGAGAGGATTGAGGATCAGGGGCTCTCCCCCCTGGGATCCGGTCGTCGTGGTTTCGTAGAAGGTGCAGTTCTTGATGGCGCCGATGACGTGGGCGTGGACGAACCCGTGCATCACTCCGCGGGAGGTGATCTCGCAGCTCATGCCGAAGGCTTCGGCGAGCCGGGCGATCATCAGCATGTCGGTGATGCCGCCGCGCCACGGCACGCTCGCGCGCACGATGTCCACCGCCTGCTGAGCCACCAGCTGCGAGGTGGAGTAGATGGTTCCAGGCAGGTACTCGGTGGCGGCGATCGGGATGTCGAGGGCGTCGGCGAGCTTCTTGAGCCCCATGATGTCGAAGTCCCTGAGCGGCTCCTCGAACCAGAAGTACTCCTCCTCCTGCAGGACGCGGCCGACGCGCAAAGCGTCGGTGAACACGTACTGCTGCACGGCGTCGTGCATCAGGTGGAAGTCGGGTCCGACGGCGCGCCGGGACTCCCGCGCCACCTCCATCATCATTTCCGGCGGCTTGTCGCGGAAGTGGTCCTTGTAGCCGTAGAACCCCTCCTCCTTCGCCTGCACCGCCTCGGCGACGAAGCGCTCCACCGCGTCGAAGTTCGGGCCCATCTTGTAGGCGGGGATCGAGTCGCGGAACCCCCCGATGAGCCGGAACACCGGCAGGTTGGTCGCTTTTCCCAGCAGGTCCCAGACGGCGACGTCGACGTGTCCGCGCACCGGCTGCGGCAGGTACTGGAAGCGGTCGCGGCGGCTGAGGTCCTCCCAGATGCGCTGGCGGTCGAACGGGTCCTGGCCGATAAGGAAGTCGCGGTACGCCGACTGGATGTGCCGTGCGGTGTTCTCGTCCACCCCGAGGCAGCAGCCCTCGATGCCCTCGTCGGTGCCGATGCGCAGGAGTCCGATCGGCTGGTGGATGCGGATGTCGGTGATTTTCATGGCTTGCCCTGGTCCGGGTCGTCGGAGCGGTTTTCGCAGCCGGGAAATACCGGTTGCCGCTGGGCGGAGTCAACATGCGCCCCGCCACCCCATGCAATGCGGGTTGCCGGCGCATGCGGGATCGTGGAACCGGATCCGTCCGGGCGGGGATAACACCGAAGGAAGCGACTTGCCCCCTGATGGAGTGGCTCCGCAGGATCCGGGCCGCTCACGGCTGCGGGGGGTCCGGCAGTACCTTTGGTGATTGCTCCCCACACGGAAGGGTGTTGGCACAGGGTGTTGGACGCTGAGAAGACCCGCACCACTGAAGGAGCCGCAATCGATGCCGCCGCAAACCGGACCCCCTGGACCCCCATGCAGCCTCCGTCCCCGGGGACCGAGGGGTGCAGCCCCTTGATTTTGAACTTCATCGATTTTGAACTTCATCGAATAGAAGGATCGATATGTCCGAAAAACTGCCCCTCGCCATCGTCGGCTGCGGCGGCATGGGCCACCGCCATCTCTACGGCCTCGCCGAACTGCAGGAAGCCGGCCTGTCCCCCTTCGAGTTGGTGGGTGCCTGCGACCCCAACCTCGACAACGCCAACTCGCTGGCGGACCAGGCCGGGGAGCTGCTTGGGGCGCGGCCCCGGCCCGTCGGGGACCTCGCCGGGCTGGCTTCCGCCGCCCCGGTCCAGGCCGTCGATATCACCACTTTGCCGGCCCATCACCACACCGTGGCCATCGAGGCCATGGAGCGCGGCTGGCACGCCATGTGCGAAAAACCGATGGGGCTTACGGTCCGCGCCTGCAAACAGATGATCGCCAAGGCGGAAGAGTCCGGGTGCATTCTTTCGGTAGCGGAAAACTACCGGCGCGACCCGGTTAACCGCCTCGCCAGGGCCCTCCTCGAGGCGGAGGTAATCGGGGCTCCGCGCCTGATGCAGCAGGTTGCCCTGTCCGGTGACGACCGCATGGTCATTTCAGACTGGCGGCACCAGAAGAACTCGAGCGGCATCCTCCTCGACGCCGGGGTCCACTATGCCGACATCATGGAGTACTTCCTCGGCGAGGCCGACACGGCCTACGCGCAGACGCGCCTGCACGAGCCGGTCCGCAGGAACCCGGTAGCCGGCCGCCCCGGCGTCAGCAGCGGTTCGCCGGGCGGCGTGTACGAACGCTGGCAGAAGGACATGCCCGCCGAGTTTTCCGCCACCGCGGACGACGCGGCCTACGCCACCATCCTCTTCAAGAGCGGCGCGGTCGCCCAGTACATCGAGGATCACGCGGCGCACGGCCAAAGTCAGAGGCGGCGCTCCATCCACGGCAGCCTCGGCTCGCTGGAGCTCCCCGGCGACCGCTCGGGCAACCGCCTCACCCTCCACCTCGACGGGGCGGATCCCGTGGACGGCGAGGCCCTGCTCGACCTCGTGCCCGACTACCGTCTCGACGAGGCCACGGCCGCGCTGTTCGGCGGCGACAGGCTGTTCGAGTACCCCTTCCCCTTTTCCGAGACCGACCGCAAGCTGATCGCCGTCGAGTACCACGAGCTCGGAGCCTGCATCCAACAGGGGCGGCAGCCCGAAGTCGACGCCCGCCAGGGCGCCCGCTCCGTGGCCCTGTCCTACAGCCTGATGGAGTCGCAGGCGGCCGGCCGCGCGCTCTCCGTCGACGCCGTCCGCGACGACCGGATCAACGCCTACCAGGCGGAAATCAACGAGCACCTCGGGCTCTGAAAGGGTGGACAGGGCGGCCGCCGATTGTTGACCCGGCTGCAGGAGGCGATTCCTTTGTCTCCGATCCCCGATCCGGAGCGCGACATGCACGAAGCTGTGAGAGACTGGCTGGAACAGTGCCGGAACAAGCTCCGCACCGAGGCGATTACCGCCGCCGACCTCGACCGTCTCGGCGATCTGCTCGCCGAACCCCGCCAGCAGGTCCTCTACCTCTACAGCAAATCGACCAACATGAGGTCGCCCCTGGCCAGTTGGGCCCTGTACGATCCGACTCGGCCGCAAACGCCGACCTTGCCCAGCGACGAACCGCCCTACGAATCGGTGCTCGCCGCCGTGGCCGACGGCTGGCGGGTGGTGCAGTTTCCCATCGCCAAGCTCTACGCGTACGAGGGCCAGGACAACGACTACCTCGGGTACGAGTTCGTGCTCGAGAGATTTCGTTCAGGAGAAACGGATGTTATCGATTGAACCGACGCTGGACGACGACGGCGTCATGGACTTCGTCGCCTCCGGCCTGGTCGTCCTCGAGGGGGTCATCGAGGAGAGCTTCAACCGCCGCTGCCGCGACCTCGCCAGGGGCAACTGCGACGCCCTGATCGCCTCGGACGACTTCACCCGCGAGGTGCTCCTGCACCCCCGGGTCGCCGGGGTCGCGCGCTCGCTTCTGGGGGAGGACTTCCTCGTTCCCCGGGGCGGGCACCACCACTACTTCAAGGAGCCGCACCTCGGCCAGACCTGGCATTCGGACGGGCTTTCGGGCAGCGGCTACGACGTCGTCTAGCTGCAGTGCTACTACTACCCCCACAGCGTGGCGCTGGCCGACGGGCCGACCATGGTTCTGCCCGGGTCGCATTGCCGCGCCGTCGACCGCGAGGCCATCGCCCACTACGGCGACATCCGCGGCCAGGTATCGCTGACGGTGCCGGCCGGCACCGTGGCGATGACCCGCTACGGCATCTGGCACAAGGCGGGCCCCAAGACCAACGACCGGGGCCGCAGCATGATCAAGTTTTCCTACCACCGCACGGCCGCGCCGAAGCGGGACTGGCTCTGCGATACCGCGGAGATTCCCGCCTACCGCGACCGCCCGCGCCTGCCGTATGTCACCGAAGTCGAATCCTACCGCGACCGGGTGCGTCGCATCCGCACCTGGAACTGGCTGTGCGGCATCGACCAGGAGGTCGAGCTGCGCTGGGAAACGTCGAGGCGGGTCTCGGAACTGACAGTGGAAGGGACTCCAACCCCATAGCTCCCCTCAGGTCTCCCGGGGAGCCTCCAATGCCGCAGGTCTTGCACCGTCACGAGCCTCCGGAAGCCATCAAATCGCGCTTCTGCATCTCTTTCCGGGGATACTTCCTGGCTATTTGGCCAATGTTCCAGCGATGGCCGAAAGGGTCGCGCAGGACGCGCTGCGCTCCCCGTAGAACTGATCGGTGGGAGCCATCTCGATGCCGCCCCCCCGCCTCGGGCAAACGGAACTTCTCCGGGGTGCCGAACGCCCTGGCGTAGAAATCGAGCGCCTCGGCGGCGTTCTTCGCGCACAGGCAGTTGAACATCCCGTGAATGGCCATGCCGGTGCTCCTTTCGACTTTCAGGAATGTTCGAAGACGGCCTGCCGCATGCTCCAGGTAACCGGTTGCTGCCCGTCGAGTCGAGACTTGGCATGGAGCGCGCCGGCCAAGGCGGCGAGCTCCGACGGGCTGGCCGAAGCCTTGACCGCGGGGTCCTCGCGGAGGGTTGCGAAGGTCATCCCGAACATGGCGGCGGCGTCCTTCGCGGCCACGGTCTGCTGCGCGATGCGGTTTGAACGGACTCGCAGGCCGTTCAGCTCCCGGACCGCGGCCAGCCGCCGGCCGACGTAGAGCTCGCCTCCCCTGCCGGCGATAGCTGCTTCCACCAGGGACAGGTACTTCACGAACACCGCGTCGCCGGTGTGGATGGACTCCACCTCGTCCACGAGGATTGTCCCGGTGGGTCTCATGCAGCTTTTCCATGACTCGATGGCCCTGGCGGGATCCGGGAGGTGGGAGAGCAGCAGATGGCAGAAAACAACGTCCGCCGGTGCGATCGGAGGAGGGCCCGCGGTCAGGTTGTGGCGGAGGAACCGCAACGCCGGCTCGGACTCGGCGGCCAGACCCAGGAAGTGCTGCGACCGGTCGACGCCGACAGTCAGGACGGCGTCCGAGGTCTGATGCAGGAGCCGGGTGGTGTAACCGGGGCCGCAGCCCAGGTCTACGGCAACGCGGGGGTGAGGGGGCGCGGCATCCCGGATGAACCTCGTCATCTCCGGTTCGAAGAGCCGCGCCGCGACCTTCAGCCGTTCGGCCGCCAGGTCGGAGTCCCCCAATGCGTACGGCTCCTGTCTCATGGCGGGGCCGCTTTACTTGGGCGGCAGGCTGAGGGCGCGTGAAGCGCCGGTGTCCACCCAATCCTGCAACGAACCATCGTCTTTCGTGCCCTCGGGTCCGACGACCACCCAGCCGAGCATGGTCCTGCCGGTGAAGTCCTCTCGCGGACGTGGGGTCTGGCCAGGGCCGCTTCGTACTCGGTCCGGGGGACGCGGACGATCAGGTCGTTCCCGATGACGCCGCAGGCCATATTGCCCTGAAGCATGAACCCCACGCCCCCGAACATCTTCTTATGTACGAGCGACGGCTCCTCCCCAAGGATGCGGAGCACACGCTCGGTCAGGCCTTCATCACAGGCCAAGGGCAACCCTCCCTTGTATCACTTGCGTTTTTTCCCTCGACAAGGACGCCCTCCAACCGCCCCGGCGCGTTCCGGAAATCTGGCCGAACCCGCTCCGGCAATCCCAAAAATCAATCATCCAGACTCTTGCCGGCGTACCGCAGAATGTGGTTCCGGGGAGGGTGGTAGAAGCGGCCCACTTCCTCCAGGATTTCGCGTTTGCGCCGCATGCATTCCCGTGCCGGCAGGGTGAAGACGATGTCCTCGACATCGTGCGGTCCGATGCGCCAGTGGCCGCACACGGCTCCGGTCAACTCTCCGTCGATGAGCAGGCAGGCAAGCACCTCCAGCCCTTGGAAGCGCTCCTTGAGCTCGGCAGTATGCGGGATGACGAGAGGATCTCCCGGGTGAAGCATGAATACGCTCGGTTCCATTCGAGCCGGATCGAGGTGGCGGTCTTCAACGCAGGTCCATCCTTCTCCCAGGCCTTCCACCTGCACGGGTGAGAGCCCTTCACTTTCCAACCTGGTCAGAACAGTCGCCAGCCCTCGTTGAGTGAATCCCGACCAGCATTTCACCTCCTGGAAGGTGGCGAACACGTGGCTCCGTAAGAAGCGCCTGATAACGGCCATGGCCGCTTCCTCCCACGACAGGCGGTCCAGGTCGACCCCCGGACGGGCCGAGCTACGCGGAGACCAGGGGCGGTCCCAGCTGGCGTCGCTCTGATCTTCGAACCCCAGGAACGCCCGCTGCACGCCGTGCAGCACCG
>JAPOZF010000400.1 GCA_026706165.1 Gemmatimonadota bacterium | reverse complement strand
CAAGGGGCGCATGCTCGGCGCTCTCGGGGACATCGGCTGTTTCAGCTTTCAGGCAACGGAGAACCTGACCACGGGCGACGGCGGCATGCTCGTGACCGACGACGCCGCGATTGCCGACCGGGTGCGCAAGCTGCGCTGGGCGGGTATCTCCAGGCCAACCTGGGAACGCTTCCGGTCGGGAGAACCGCATCGCTCCTGGATCTACGAAGTCGAGGAGATCGGGTACAAGTACGAGATGAACGATCTCGCCGCGGCCATAGGGCTGGTGCAGCTCGACAAGCTCGAAGCCCTGAACGAGCGTCGCCGGAACCTCCTGCAGCGGTACCGCGAAGCGTTTGCCGACATCGATGGAATCGAAGTGCTGACAAACCGGAAATACGCCGTCAGCGCCTGCTACAATGCCGTCATCAAGGTGGAAGATCGCGACGGACTCTACCGTTACCTCGACCAACGGGGCATCGATTCAAACGTCCATTTCTACCCCAACCACCTGATGGGCATTTTCAAGCCCTACACAACGCGTCTCCCGGTGACCGAAAGGGAGTGGGAACGCATCCTGGTGCTGCCCCTGCATCCGGAGCTGAGCGAAGAACAGCAGGACCGCGTGATCGCCGCAGTGCGCAGCTTCGCCTCCGGGCGCCGCAGGTAACCCCGGCGGGGGCCGGTTTTTGTCTCCTCGTTTACCCGGACGGAATTACTGCAGCCTGCAGTTGTTCCGGGACATCCCGAGGCCTGAAGTACCGGAGTCCCCTCAAAAGCTGCGGCAGGACGCCACCTTTCTCCCCGACCGCGCATTCTCGGTGCATTCCGCGCTGACAAAAGACCCTGCCGGAAATTCCGGTCCTCAAGCCGGCCCCACCACCGGGTGACCGTGCTGAACGCCTTCACCGTCGATCTCGAGGATTGGTACCAGGGGCTGGAGATCGACTGTGGCCGCTGGGATGCGTACGAGGACCGCATCGAGATCGGCACCAAACGGCTTCTCGATCTGCTCGACGAAGCGGAGGTTCGGGCAAGCTTTTTCGTCCTTGGATACGCAGCCGAACGCGCTGGCGGGCTGATCCGCGAAGTCGCCGGCCGCGGCCACGAGATCGCCACCCACGGCTACGGCCACCAGTTCATCTACAAGTTGACCCCGGACCAGTTCCGGGAAGATCTCCGGCGATCTATCGCCATCCTTGAACCTCTCGCCGAGGCTCCCATAGTCGGCCACCGAGCTCCCTATTTCTCGATTACCCCCCAATCGGAGTGGGCCCTCGACGTGCTCGGCGAATGCGGCATCCGCTTCGATTCCAGCCTTTTTCCCGTTGTCAACTACCGCTACGGATTCCCCGGCGCCCCGAGGGAAATCCACCGGATTCGCCCCGAACTGGTCGAAATTCCCCTTTCCACCTGGCGCTTCGGGGGGCGCAACATACCGATCGCGGGAGGTGCCTATTTCCGCTTATTTCCTTATACTTTTACGAGATACGGCCTGCGGCGGATCAATCGATCCGGGCAGGCTGCGGTGTTTTATATCCATCCGTGGGAGCTCGACCCCGACCACCCGCGTTTGAACCTGGCCGCACGCATCCGCGTCCCCCACTACCGCAGCCTGGGCCAGACAGTCCCTCGCCTTCGTAACCTGCTGCGGGACTTTCGGTTCGGCACGGTGAGCCAAGTTCTCGGAGCAACGGATATCGGCGCTAGTCCGCAGAGGCCGCAGGAGGCGGTGTGAAAGACCCGACCATGGAACTCACCTCTGCAGACCTGGTGCGGCGCTACTTCGACACCGAAGCGAAGCGTTTCGACGCGATCTACGAGGATCGGAAGAACTTTTCCCGGCAAATAGTCGACCTGCTCTTTCACCGCGTCATCCACAGACGGTTCGCCCTGACCTTCGAACATTGCGGGGCCGTTGCGGGAAAACGGGTTCTCGAGGTGGGTTGCGGCTCCGGCCGGTACGTCGTCGAATTTGCGCGACGGGGAGCCGAAGTTGTCGGCCTCGACCTGGCGCCGGCCATGATTGAAATTGCCCGCAAAGCTGCAGCCGAAGCCGGAGTCGGCGGGCGTGCCCGCCTCGAAACCGCCGACTTCTCGGACTGGCAGGCACCGCATCCCTTCGATATTTCCCTCGGTATCGGCCTGTTTGATTACATTTCAGATCCTCGCGAGGTGCTTGCCAAAATGCGCGGGGTTACCACAGGGCAAGGGATTTTCAGCTTTCCGATCCGCTGGACAATGCGCTCGCTGCCGCGGTGGCTGCGGCTGACCTCGAGACGCTGTCCCGTCTACTTTTACGACGAGAAACAAGTGATTGAAACGATGAAAGCGGCCGGCTGGACCGATATCGCCGTTACCCGGCTCAGTCGGGACTACTTCGTTCACGCGACCGCCCGCTGACGCACATGAGAATACTGATAACGGGAGGTGCCGGGTTCATCGGCTCTCATCTCGCAGAACGGCATCTGCAGATGGGGGACGAGGTGGCGGTCATCGACAATCTCTCCACCAGCGACATCACCAACGTTCAGCATCTCGAGGGCCACGACAGATTCACCTGCAAGATCGACGACATCCTCAACTTCGAGTCGCTGCGGCCGCTGATAGACAACTGCGACATGATCTACCACCTCGCCGCGGCGGTCGGGGTCGAATACGTTCTCGAGAACCCGCTGCAAACCCTGACAACCAACATCCGCGGCACCGAACACGTCCTCGAGCTCGCCAACGAGAAGAAGAAGAAGGTAATCCTCGCCTCGACTTCGGAGATCTACGGCAAGAAAAACGGCAACGTCCCGTTCCGGGAGGACAGCGACCGCATTCTGGGTCCCACGACGGTGGTGCGCTGGAGCTATTCGACGACCAAGGCGGTCGACGAGTTGCTCGCCCTCGCCTACTGGAAGGAAAAGCGCTTGCCGGTGGTCATCGTCCGGCCCTTCAACGTGATCGGCCCCCGCCAGACCGGGCATTTCGGCATGGTGGTTCCCCGCCTTATCAAACAGGCTGTTCTCGGTCACCCGATCACGGTATACGACAGCGGCGAGCAGCGCCGCTGCTGGACCTACATCGATGACGCCATCGACGGGTTCGTCGGGCTCGCCCTCAGCGACAAGGCGATCGGCGAGATCGTCAACCTGGGATCGAACTTCGAGAGCAGCATCAAGGACCTCGCCTTCAAGATCAAGGAACTCAGCGGAAGCGAATCGGAAATCCAGTTCACTCCCTACGACCAGACCCGCCGCAACGGCCGCTACGAGGACCTGTCGTACCGCGCTCCGGACCTGGAGAAAATCCGCTCCCTGGTCGGGTACGATCCCAAGGTGGACCTGGATGAAGCGCTGGCCCGAATAATCGAGGATTACAAGCGCTAGCAGCCCGGGTCGCCCCGGCCTACCTGACTCCCATCCCCTTCAGCAACCGGGGGGTTACCAGCCACTGCAGTTCTCCCCCTCCGTCCCTCAACTGTGACCAGTCCCCGATTTCCAGTTCGATCCGGGCCAGGCCCGCAGTCGGCAGCCGCACCGCGGCTCCACACAGCATTTCGATCCACTCCTCCATTCCGGGGTTGTGGCCTACCGCCATGACACAGCTGGCGCCGGACCCGAACCCGGCAACCACCGAACTCATGACGTGGGGACCGGAGCGGTAGATTCGCTCATCGTGGACCAGCTCGGGGGGCGGGGTCAGTTCGGAGGCGATCCCTTCGGCTGTCGCCAGCGCCCGTGCCGCCGGGGATGTGATCACCCGCTGCGGCAGAAGTCCTGTCCCCTGCAGGGCCCGGCCGACCCGGGGAACGTCCTTCATTCCCCGCTTGTTGAGGGGCCGTTCGAAATCGCTGGCGTCCGAAACCGTCCAATCGGACTTGGCATGACGCATTACGTAAAGCGCGAGCATGAGAAATTCTCCCTGGAAGCGACTGCCATACCTCGTTCTCCCTGAAATGCGGGTTTCTTGTATTATTATTGATGTCCGATAGATGCACGGTTGTGTCGCTGTTGCGACCGCACCGGTTACCCCCCCTGGCCATGGTGCAACCCCTCGAAATCAATCTCGATCTGATCCCGACGTCCCGCTTCCAGCTGATCGACGTATCCGAACGCGTGCGCGAAGAGGCCGGCGACGCGCTCGATTGCTTCCAGAAAGCCGTCTACTGTTCCTGGCACACCACCGCCGGCTATCTCGAGCAGGGATTTTGCGCACGCCTGGGGCACAGCCGCAAACAGCTCGCCCCGTTCTTCGGAATCCTGCAGCGGATTTTCCCCCACGACGCCGGGTATTTTCATGACCGCATGCAGCTGCGCGACGAATTGAGCGATTCGCAAAAGCAGACCGAACCGGTAAACGCCGATTCCCACCTGACTTTCATGAGCGCCGGTCTCAAGAATTGCGTGACCTACCTTCACAAACCGGACCAACCGGTCTATTTCGTCGAGCTGGATGGCATCTACAAGGATTTGGTTCGCCGGCGCCGCACCACCGTGCTCGGATACAACACCGAGCAGGTCGTCCACCGCGAACGCCTGGCGCTTCCGGTGGCGGCGGATCAGCCGATAGAGTCCCATAACCTGAAAGACCCGCGCTACGGGTTGTTCCAGCAGTTCGAGGAGTGGCTCGACCGCTTCGAAATCGACAAGGGCCGGATCGAGATCCGCCTGGCCCCCGGGGAAAAGAACGCCGGCCTGATCGTCAACGAATACGAGACTCTGCTGATCCGCAAGGACCTGCCCGATGTACTGGCGGATCCGCTGCGCTACATGGTGCGGCGAAGCCGGAAGCTGCTCCGGAGACCGAGTCCCATCCCGGAGAGGACGCGCGATTACGATTCCTACGACCTGATCCGGCTCTACAACGAGTTCATGGACATACTGCCTACCGGCCGGTCCGTGGTCGACCGCATCATTTCCGTGCTGTCGACGCCGGCCTACCGCCTCCTTCTCAAGAGATCGATCAGTCTGCTGGTCTCCTCAAGCAGCGAGACAGGGGCTCAGCGCATCGTCCAGGGCACCTACCAGTCCCCCATTCTCGTGGAGCATCACCGTCCGGAATGGGGGGTCCGCCACCTCGACGTCACGGTCTCGAGATTCGCCTGACGCCTCGCCTGCAACCCACCGGCGTCCCAGCACGTCCGAGAGACGGCGCGACGCGCTTCTTTCCGCCACAGGTCTCATGCACGTAGACCCGTCGATTTTCAAAGCCTACGACATCCGCGGCATCTACCCGGAACAGCTGAACGAGGAGGCCGCCGAAGCGATCGGACGCGCCTTCGCGACCTTCCTGGAACCCCGGGAGGTCGTCGTCGGCCGCGACATGCGCCTGTCCAGTCCGGCGATATTCGAAGCCGTGGTCGCCGGTCTGACGCGGCAGGGCGCCGACGTCATCGACCTCGGCATGGTCAGCACCGATCAGTACTACTTCGCCTGCGCCACTCTCGACAGGCCGGGGATGATGGTCACCGCCTCCCACAACCCGGCCGCGTACTCCGGTTTCAAGATGGTGCGTGACATGCCCTACCTGCTCAGCGGCGACGCCGGCATTCAAGACCTGCGGGGAATCGTCGAAACCGCAAGCTACGGTGCGGCAGGGCGGCGGGGTGAAGTGCGGCGGATCGATCTCAGCGCACCTTTCGTCGACAAGCTTCTCGGCCTTATCGACGCCAGTCTGCTGCGGCCGTTGAAGGTAGTCGCCGATACGGCCAACGGCATGGTCGGCCCCATCCTCGAGCGGGTGTACGATTCACTGCCCGTCGAGCTAACCGGGATGTACCTCGAACCGGACGGCCGCCTTCCGAATCACGGGCTGGACCCCATGCAGGAGGAGAACCGCGCCGACCTGGTGCAGAGGGTCCGGGAAGAGCAGGCCGACGTCGGGTTCGCCTTCGACGGCGACGGCGACCGCTTTTTCGTCATCGACGACCGCGGGAAGTTCGTGCCGGGCGACTTCCTGACCGCCCTGCTGGGAGGATACATGCTGGAGCGCCACCCGGGAGCCCGAATCATCTACGACGTGCGCTGCTCCTGGGCGGTGCGGGACTTCATCTCCTCCGCCGGCGGGGAGGCCCTCGTCGAGCGCGTCGGCCACGCCTTCATCAAGCCGCGCATGTTCGAAGAGGGGGCGGTCTTCGCGGGCGAACTGAGCGGCCACTACTACTTCCGCGATTTTTTCGGCGCCGATTCGGGGATCCTGCCGTCGCTGCTGCTGCTCGAAATCCTGTCACAGCGGGGCAAGCTTTCGCGGCTACTGGCCCCCTTCGAATCCGGCTACTTCATCTCGGGGGAGATCAACTCCGAGGTGGCGGATCCGCAAGCCAAGATCGCCGAGCTGGCCGAACTCTACGGCGACGGGGCCATCGAGAATATCGACGGCATTTCCGTCAGCTTCGACGACTGGCATTTCAACGTGCGGCCGTCCAACACCGAACCGCTGTTGAGGCTGAACCTGGAGGGCAGCTCGCGGGAAACCATGGTTGCCAAGCGGGACGAAGTCCTCGGGGTAATCCGATCTTGACCGCTCCCGGTCGGCCCTTCCCGGGGCGGAGCAACCAGTAACGGCGATGTCCAGGATCCAGGAAAAGCTGCTGCTGCTCGCCAGCGACTTCGTCGCCATCAACCTGGCCACCGCCGCCCTTCTGTGGCTGAGGTTCGCCGGGGGCAAGCTGGCCGGCGCCGCAGCGGCCTGGCAGGAACAGGGGAACGGCGACATGGAGATGCCCTTCTCCTTCGCCCTGCAGTTCTACAGCTACGACGCCCTGCCCCTGGTTTGCTGCTGCTGGCTGGTGCTGTTCGTCTTCTCCGGGATGTACCGCCTCGAGCAGCCGCTGTCCCGGCTCGACGAGGCTTTCGCGGTAATCAAGGTCGTAACCACAGGATTCCTGCTCCTGCTGCTGGCCACCTTCGACCTCGAGAGCGGCTTCTCCTTCACCCGTTTCCTTCTCGTGTCGTACTGGATGTCCATGGTCTTCCTGGTCGCCGGGGGCCGCTTCGCCCTGCGGTCCCTCCAGCGCCGCCTGCTGATTTCGGGGGTCGGCCGCCGGAAGGCCCTGATCGTCGGCACCGACGAGCGCGGCGAGCGGCTGCTGCAGGATCTCAACTCGCGGCCCGTGCGCGTTCACGAGGTCGTCGGCTTCGTGCGCGCCCGCAACGACGCGGAGCGTTCATCGGTCGGCGACGTCCCGGTGCTGGGACAGGTGGGAGACCTCGGCCGCATCCTGCGGGAACGCTCCGTGCAGGCGGTGCTGATCGCCCTGCGTTCCAACACCCACGAGGAAATCCTCGAGATCGTCGAGGCCGGCGGGGAGCTGCCGGTGTCGTTCAGCATCACCCCCGACCTGTACGACATCGTCACCGGGCACGTGCGCACGAACCAGATCTACGGCATGCCCCTGATGGAGCTGCAGCCCCGGCTGCTGGCTCCCTGGCAGGAGGCGATAAAGCGCCTGGTAGACGTCGCCGTCTCCCTCGTGGTGCTGGCCGGCCTGCTGCCGGTTTGGCTTCTGACGGCGATTGCCATCAAGGTGAGTTCCCCGGGGCCGGTGCTGTTTCGCCAGGAGCGGGTCGGCCGCGGCGGCAGGGTGTTCACGATGTACAAGTTCCGCTCCATGCGGGTCGACGCCGAGGAGCAGACCGGGCCGGTATGGGCCGGCAGCGACGACCCGAGGAGCACCCCGGTCGGCCGCCTGTTGCGGGCCCTGCATCTCGACGAGATCCCGCAGTGCATCAACTTCCTGAAAGGGGACATGAGCCTCGTCGGTCCGCGCCCGGAGCGGCCCTTCTTCGTCGATCAGTTCGCCCGCGAGATCCCCTTCTACATGCGCCGCTTCAACGTCAAACCGGGCCTGCTCGGGTGGGCCCAGTCGAAGCACGAGTTCGATCTCGACTCGAACGATCTGCACGGGATCGCCCGGGAGCGGCTCGAGTACGACCTGTACTACATCGAGAACGTCTCCCTCGCCCTCGACTTCAAGATCATGCTGCGGACGATCTGGTTCGTCCTCGCCGGCAAGAGCACCCGCTGAGGTCCGGGGGCTTCCCGGACGCCTCAGAACACCCTGACCACCGAACCGCGTTCCCGCTGGAGACGCGCGGCGACCTCTTGCGGAGTCACCGGATTCGGCGGCCACTCCGCCGCCGGCACCCGCGACAGCCGCAGCAGCAGCCGCGCCAGGTGGGCGACGTACTCCTTCAGCTCCCGGACGTTGAGCTTGTCGGCGCTGTCTCCCGGCTCGTGATGGAAGTCCGAGTCGCCGTGGCGGCCGGCGAACCGCCAGCGCCACAGGTGCCCCGCGTCCAGGCCTGCCTTCAGGTAGGGAAAGTGGTCGGACGAGGCGTCGAGCTGTGACATGACGTGGCACCGGTGCCCTTCCCCCATGCCGTCGAGCTGCCGCTGCAGGAGCGGCTGCAGGTGGGGGAAGCCGAGGACGACTCCCTTCATGTGCCCGGTGCTCAGCTCGTCGAGGTTGAGCGCCAGACGCGGGGGCTTCTCGTGCCCGTAGTGGCGGCCGACGAAGGCGAAGGATCCCTGGAAGCGCTGTTCCTCGGCGCTGTAGGTGACGAAGCGCAGGGAGCATCCCGGAGACTCGCCGGTTTCGCTGCGCAGGCTGGCGAGCACCCGCGCCGTTTCGAGAACGGCGATGACTCCCGAGGTGTTGTCGTTGCCCCCCGGGGCGCCGTACACGGTGTCGTGGTGGGCCCCGAGGACGAGGTGCTCGCCGGCCGCTCCGGCGCTCCGGAGCTCGCCGACGACGTTGGCTGACCGAGCCCGGCCGGTGTCCGTCCCGGCGCGCAGGCGCAGGCGCGCCCCCGCGTTTCTGCGCAGCAGCTGGCCCTCCTCCCTCGAGACGGTGACCGCGGGCAGCGGCGGGCCGGTAAAATCCGGGTCCGCGAGGTCGTGGGCGCTGTGGTACTCCTTGCGCCCGCCCTCCTTGACGTCGATGAGGACCGCCGCGGCCGCCCCCGCCGCCGCGAGGTTGCGCAGGCGGTAGGCATGGGGGGACGGTGTCGCGAACGGGGCCTGCGCGAGCGCCATTACCGCTATCGACCCTCGCAGGCCCGCGGCCCCCGCGATTTCCCGCGCGGTCCCGAAACCCGCGTCGACCACCGGCGCCTCGATGTCGAACGAGGGGCACCATATCGTCGGCAGGAGATCGAGCTCGCGCCCGTCCTCGAGGGTGGCTCCGGCCGCCGACCAGGACCAGGTGTCCATCTCGTACTCCTCTACATCCACCGCATCGAGACCGCAGGCGGCCAACTGCTCGCGGATGTAGCCGATCGTCTGCCACTCCTGCGCCGACGATGCCCAGCGAGGGCCGATCTCGTCGCAGAGCTTCTTCAGGTGGGCGCCGATGCGGGAGCCGGCCCAGGCCTCGCCGATCAGGTAGCGGTCGATCTCATGCCACGCGCTGTTCACCAGCGGAATCTCCTTTCCGTGAGACGCCAGTCAGTTCCGCCGACGGCGGCAGGGCGGGTCTGCGGCTACCGAGGCAGGAATCGCCAGTCCTTCCAAGCCGGCTGAAAAGCAGTTGGAAACCAGGCGAACGTCGAAATGGGGGGTTGTCCTCCTCGAGTCCCATTCGGGGGGTGATCCCATTCGATGGAAACCCGAAACCTTCCCCGGACCTGAACGCTGCCAACATTTGTCCCCACATTTTATCCACACCCCTTGTGGATTCCGGGTCTTTTTCCACATTTCCGCCAACCCGTGGGATTCTCGCCGATCCGGGGATCCACGGTAGCCCAAGCCGCCAGCCTCCGGTCCACAGATACCGTACCCCGCCTCACTTCCCCTGCTTCCCCCCTTGCCCCGCCGGGTTGGAGCGCAGTGTTGCGAGGTTCTCCTTGAGTACCTGCATGCCGTACGCCATCGGATTGCCGACGTTGAGGAAGCGGTACCCCCAGCGGTACTTCTCCTGGATCTCGGCAACCCCGAGGAGGGTGGTGCCGGCGACGACGCCCGATCCGGCGATTCTGCGGGGCACCTCCTCCATGATGCGCTGCACCTCGTCGCAGCCGGTCTCGGTGATGCGACCGACGGAAGCCGACAGGTCCATCGGCCCGACCAGCAGGATGTCGAAGCCCCCGACTTCGACGATTGCGTCGAGGTTGTCGTAAGCCTCCCTGCTCTCCAGCTGAAGGATCAGGACCGTCTCCTCGTTGGCGGTGCGGATGACGTGGTTCCAGTCGACGCCGGCGACCCAGGGCCAGTTGGGGGTGATGCCGCGCTTCCCCTCGGGCGGGTAGTGGGCGTGCTCCACCGCAGCGGCGGCCTCCTCCGGGGTGTCGACCTGGGGGACCATCACCGCTACAGCCCCCACGTCATACGCCTTCTTGATCAACCCGGCGTCGTTGTTGGCGACGCGAATCATAGGCGCAATCCCCCGCTGGCGGATCAGCGTGGGAATGACGTCGAGAGTCTCGAACGAGTACGGAGAGTGCTCGGTGCAGATCCAGACGAAATCGATGTCGGCGTCACAGATCATTCCCGCTACCTGCGGCCTGAAGGCGGGCAGGCTGGTGCCGAGCACCAGGTTTCCGTTCTGCAGCTTCTGTTTCAGTGGATTGGGATACATGGTCCTTTCTCATCGCGGTTGGTGGAGTTGACGCTCGACAGGCGGAATCCCTGGGACGGGCAATGGGCTGGCAACCCGACCGGATGGATATACATGAACCGAGCTCGTCTTTGCTGGCCGGGACGCAGCCCCCCGAATGCGGCTGCTCATCCCTGCCACGCGAAATTCATCACCATGAGAGCCGCCCCCAGTGCGAGGCGGTAAGCGGCGAAGACGTGGGTTCCGCGGCGCTCGAGGAAACGGAGGAGGAAACCAATCGCCAGGTAGCCGCTGACCCCGGCCGCGGCGATGCCGACGGCGAGACTCGCGAGATCGCCGCTCTCCCCACGCATCAGCTCGAGCAGCTGCAGCAGCCCGCTGGCGGCGATCGCGGGAAGCCCGAGCAGGAAGGAGAAACGGGCGGCCTCCTTCCTGCGGAGTCCGGCGAGCAGGCCCCCGGCGATGGTCACTCCCGAGCGGGAGCTCCCCGGAATCAGGGCCAGGGCCTGGCAGAGCCCGATGAATTGAATGCGCCAGAAGCCCAGACCTTCCATGCTGCGGCTGCGTTTGCCGGCCTTCTCGGCAATCAGGAGCATGACCGCCCCCCCGATCAGCGCGGAGGCAACGATCGACAATCCGCGCGCCCCGTCCTCTGCCTCGATGAAATCCCGGAAGCCCAGGCCGAGCACGGCGATCGGCAGGGTGCCGGGGATGATCGCCCAGGCGACCAGCGAGTCCCGGCTGTGGCTCAGGTCGCGCAGGCGCAGGCCCTCCCAGGCGGCGGCCGTCAGGCGTTTGATGTCCCCGGCGAAATAGATGAAAACCGCGGCCAGGGTGCCGAGTTGAATGGCCGCGGAGAACGCCGCTCCGGGGTCCTCCCATCCCAGGAAGAAAGGGAGGACGCGGAGGTGGGCGGTGCTGCTGACCGGCAGGAATTCCGTCAATCCCTGGACGATCCCGAGTACGAACGACTGCGCTGATGTCATGGAGTACCGGCCGCGGGGAAGGTGAAATACTAGCCCCGGGTACCGCGCTTCGACAAGCAGGTTCCGGCCCGGTCCGCAGATTCCCGGCACAGCGGTGCCGCACCCGGAAACTCGGTTTGCATGAAGCACCTTCGGCGCCACCACCGGAGAGGAGAGGTTGCCGGCAGCCTCGCGTTTGCCGGCCCGAACTATCTGAATTATTTTGAGTTACGAGTAATTCAAGAGCCGCTGATCCGGGCCCTTTTCCGGCAGTTCCTGACGCTCTTCCCCCCGCCGACGCCCGGCCGCTGCAACGCCCCGCATGAGCAACCCCCGCCCACAGAGAAGGTTCTCCAGCCGCCTCGGGCCGCGGCAACGCCAGCTTCTTCTCGTCGTTATAGGTCTTGGCGTCTTCATGTTCGCCGACACCCTCTACCTCCTGATCAACAGGCTGGCCAACGTCCTGCAGATCGGCTACTTCGCCGTCACCGAGACCTCCCTTCCAAAGTTCTACCAGGTAATGGTGCTGTCCCACACCGCCGTCGGCCTGCTGCTGGTGGTGCTGGCCATCGTTTTCGTCGAGATGCACCTGCCGGTCGTCTGGCGGCGCAGCCGCCGGCGCGCCATCGCCACCGGGATCGTGACCATCGGGCTGGGACTGCTCCTGACCGTCACCGGCCTGTTCATCCTCAGCGCCGCCAACAACCGCGAGAACCGGTGGGCGTTCTGGAGCCACGTCGGCGCCGCGGCGCTGCTGCCGCTGTTCTACCTGCTGCACCGGCGCACCTCGCGCTGGAAGCCGACGCCGCTCAGCTACCGCGTCGTGCCGCCCGCCATCGCCGCAATCGCCCTGGTCGCCGTCGGCCTTCACGGAGTCACCTACGTCCGCGAGGCCTACACCGAGGCGGCGGAGAAGGCGTTCGCCGAGGGCACCCATCTCGGGGCCGGATCGAAGCTGCGCGACGTCGCCGAGTACGCGCCGGACGCGTTCGTTCCCGCCAACTTCGTTCCCGCCGAAAGCCCGTTCTTCCCCGCGGCCACGACCACGACCACCGGATCCTACCTCCCGTCCCGCATCATCACGCGCGGCAACCCTCCCGGCGCCGACCGGCTGTCGGGAGACCTGCGCGAGCACGGGTTCGTCGTCGAAGAGCGGATCGGGGCGGCCCAGTGCGCCGGCTGCCACGCCGACGTCGTCGAGCAGTGGTCGAAATCCGCGCACCGTTTCGCGTCGTTCAACAACCCGTTCTACGAGGCGACGATCAACAACATGAGGGAGGTATCGGTCGAGGGGAACGCCGAAGTCGCCGCCCACATCGCCTATTTCAGGGAGCGGGCCCCTGCAAGCCTGCGCGAAGACCTGGAAAACAAGGAAGCCCTGGTGAAATCGAAGTGGTGCTCGGGATGCCACGACCCGGCGCTGATGCTCGCCGGCCAGATGACGAACGAGATCGACCGCGAGACCCCGCAGGCCCAGGCGGGGCTGACCTGCCTCGCCTGTCACGCCATCGACCAGATCGACGGGGTCACGGGCAACGGCAACTACAACATCGCCGACGAGCAGGAGGATCCCTACCTGTTCGCCGAGGCGGAAGCCGGCCTCGGCCGCTTCGTTCACGACACCGCCCTCAAGGCCCGCCCCGAGGTGCACAAGCGGCAGATGCTCAAGCCGTTCTTCCGCACCTCGGAGTTCTGCGCCACCTGCCACAAGGTCAGTCTCGACACCCGCGTCAACAACTACCGCTGGCTGCGGGGCCAGGACGAGTACGACAACTGGCACGACAGCGGGGTGTCGCTGAACGCGGCGCGCACCTTCTACCTGCCCGGGGCCAGGCAGGTCTGCCAGGACTGCCACATGCCCCTCGAAGAGGCGGTCCTCGGCGATGTCGCGGCGAAGGACGGAATGGTGAAATCGCACCGCTTCCTCGCCGTCAACACCGCCCTGCCGTTCCTGCGCGGAGACACCGAGACCATAACCCGCATAGAGGAGTTCCTGCGGGACGAGAAGCTCCGGGTCGACCTCTTCGCGGTGCGCCGCGAGGACGGCGAAGAGGTCCACGCGCCGGCCGGTGAGGTCGCGGTTTCCCCGGGAGAGCGGATCCAGTTCGACGTCGTCGTCCGCAACAAGGGGGTGGGGCACACCTTCCCCGGCGGCACCAACGACTCCAACGAGGGTTGGCTCGAGGTGACCGTCGCCGACGGACAGGGGCGCACGCTGGCGGCAAGCGGCCTGGTGAGGCCGGACGGGCACGTCGACCCGGGGGCCCACTTCTACAAGGCGCTCCTGGTCGACCGCCACGGCGAGGCGATCCACAAGCGCAACGCCCAGGACATCTTCGCCCCGGTCTACGTCAGGGTGATCGGCCCCGGCACCGCCGACGTCGCCCACTACGAGCTCGAGGTGCCGGGGGACCTGTCCGGTTCCCGGATAGCCGTCCGGGCGCGGCTGCTGTGGCGGAAGTTCGACCGCCGCTACACCGAGTTCGCGTTCGACAACAACCGCGCCGGCTTCGCCGGTTTCGACGCCGTTCCCGACCTGCCGGTGACCGAGATCGCCGCCGACACCCTGACCCTGGCGGTCGCTGCCGCCGGGGATCCGGGAGCTTCAGGCTCACGGGCGCCCGAAGACTGGGTCCGCTTCAACGACTACGGCATCGGCCTGCTGCTGCAGGGGGACACCCGGGGGGCCATGGCCGCCTTCGAGACCGTCGCCGAGCTCGCCCCGCAACGCCTCGACGGCCCGCGCAACATGGCGAAGACGGCGCTGCGCGACGGCCACCTCGACGAGGCCTACCGCCACCTGCGGCGTTGCGAGGAGTTGAAGGCAGGCGACCCCCAGACCGCCTGGGTGTGGGGAGTGGCGCACCAGAAGAACGGCCGCTACGCCGACGCCGAGCTCGCCTACCGCCACGTGCTCGCCTCCTTTCCCGACGACCGCGCCTCCTGGCGCAACCTCGGCCGCGTCCTCTACCTCGACGGCCGCTTCGACGAGGCGCTGGTGGCCCTCGACAGGGTGCTCGCCATCGATCCGGAGGACCGCGTCGCCCACTACCACCGCATGCTGTCGCTGCGCGCCCTCGGGCGGGAAGCCGAAGCGAAGCTGGCCGAAGCGGCCTACCAGTACCACCAGATAGACGAGTCCGCCCAGGCCGTCACCCGCGCCTACCGCCTGCAGCACGACGACGACAACCGCGAAGTCCAGGCGATCCACATCCACCAGCTGGCAGCTGACCCGGGCCGGCAGAGATGACCGTCCCGGCTTTCCTGCGCCCGGCGCTCGCGGGCGCCGCGGCCCTGTTCCTGCTGACAGCCTGCGGTGATGAGAAGGTCGAGGAGGCCGCCCCGCCTCCGGCGTACACGCGGACCGATCCGGCGCCCGACTACACCTCTGTGAGCGAGCGCAGGCAGCCGCCGAGCGTCCGCTTCACCGACATCGCCGCGGAAGCCGGCATCGAGTTCGCTCACGAAACCGGCGCGGCCGGGGACAAGTGGATGCCGGAGACCATGGGCAGCGGCTGCGCCTTCCTCGACTACGACGGCGACGGGGACGACGACATCCTGCTCGTCAACAGCACCCGTTGGGAAGGACGCGCTCCCGCGGCCGGATCCTCCCCGACCAGCGAGCTGTACCGCAACGACGGCAGCGAGTCGTTCGCCGAGGTCACCGCGGAAGCCGGGCTCGACTTCTCCGTGTACGGCATGGGGGCCGCCGCCGCCGACGGCGACGGCGACGACGACCTCGACATCTACCTGACCACCCTGGGGCCGAACCTGCTGCTCGAGAACAGGGGCGGCCGCTTCGCCGACAGGGCCGCGGCCGCCGGAGTGCAGGGAGACCTGTGGGAGGACGAAGCGGGCCGCAGCCACCCCGAATGGTCGACGGGGGCCGTGTGGGTGGACGTCGACGGCGACGGCTGGCTCGACCTGTTCGTCACCAACTACGTGCGCTGGTCCCCCGACACCGACCTGTTCTTCTCCTTCGACGGGGAGAACAAGTCGTACGCCACGCCGCAGCAGTACCCCGGCTCGACCTGCCGCCTCTACCGCAACCGCGGCGACGGGGGCTTCGACGAGATCACCGGGGAGGCGGGAGTGCTGCTCCCGCACGCAAAGTCGATGGGGGTCGCCGTGGCCGACTTCGAGGAGGACGGGCTTCCCGACCTCGTGGTCACCAACGACACGCAGCCGAACTTCCTGCTGAGAAACACCGGGGGCCGCTTCGAGGAGATCGGCCTCGCGGTCGGCATCGGCTACGACGAATCGGGCAGGGCGCGCGCCGGAATGGGGGTCGACGTCGCCTCGCTTGACAACGACGGCGTGGCGACGATCGGCATCGGCAACTTCAGCCGCGAGGCCCTGTCGCTCTACCGCCGGCAGACGAGCACGGCGTTCCTCGACGTCGCCGGCCGCAGCCGCCTTGTACAGCCGACGCTGCCCACCCTGACCTTCGGCCTGCGCTTCTTCGACTACGACCTCGACGGCTTCCAGGATCTCATCATCGCCAACGGCCACATCGAGCCGGAGATCAACGCCGTCCAGAAGGAGATAGAGTACGCCCAGCCTCCGCAGCTGTTCTGGAACGACGGCGAGGGGATCCTGATCGAGGTGTCGGAGCAGTCGGGCGCGGTGTTTCAGCAGCCCATGGTCGCGCGCGGCCTCGCCGTCGGCGACATCCAGAACAACGGCAGACCGGACGTCCTGATGACGGAGAACGGGGGCGGCGCCCGTCTGCTGCGCAACGAGGGAGGCTCAGACTCCGGGGCGGTCTGTTTCCGCCTGCGCGGCCGGCCTCCCAACCGGGAAGCCATCGGGGCGCGCGTCGCCCTGACCGCCGGGGGGCAGCGGCAGCAGGGGATGGTGCGCACCGGCTCCTCCTACCTCAGCCAGAGCAGCCTCGTCCTGACCTTCGGACTGGGAGCAGCCTCATCGGTCGACAGCCTGAGGGTGCGGTGGCCGGACGGCAGCGAAGAGGTGATTTGCGAGGGAGTGGACCCCGGTTTCAGTTACCTCGTCGCCCAGGGCGAGGGGATCGTCGAACGGGACCGCCTGGCCGGGGAATAGTCATGGCTGACAAGCCGGCATTTTAAATGCGTCCGCTGTCCCGGGACGAATCCCCGGCTTGAGTACCGCCCAACTCCCGGCAGAACCCTCATTTTCCACTTCCCGGTGAGGCTTTTGCCTTCAAGGGAAATCGTTCCGGATGCTCAATGGATTCCATGCCCAGATCCACATCCAGATCCGGCCAATGGAAACGGCCTGGTCCAGGCTGCTCAACTCGGAGGATCTTGCCAATCGGAGCATCCTTGAACCAAGGGAAATCCTCAAACGAGAGAAATAGTTCCCGCTCACCGACGAGAAGCCATATCCCATGAGCCGATATATTCGTTACCTCAACTCCCGAAGTGATCTTTCCAAGCGGTTCTGAGCTCATCGTAGTGCTCCTCAATAATCTGCTCGATTTCTCTGAGCCGGCGCCGTGACAACCTGTAGTTGCGGGCCAATTCTATCTGTGGTTCCAACCAGAATTTGGCCTCTCCATCGCCGCAGCTGATGTGAACGTGAATTCTTGTTTCTTCTCTGGAAAAGAAGAAGAATCGATACCCGCGTTCCCAAAATACTGTTGGACTCATTCTCCCGCATCACCCTTCTGAGGAAGCGTCAAAAAAGCTGCCGGCTCACCTTTCATCAGGCACCCGCCTCGATCCAGGAAGGATCGAAGCGGGCCAGTCGCAGGCCGTACCGCCTGGCCTCG
>JAPOZF010000101.1:14603-17724 GCA_026706165.1 Gemmatimonadota bacterium | reverse complement strand
CGCGCGCCGAGCCGAATTCCCGAATCAGCCGGCAGGCGCGGCCGTCCCCGATGCGGGGAAGCCGCCGCAACTCGAGGGCCGCTCCCGCTTCCCCGGCGCCGGTCATGGCCGGTCCTCCTCCCGAATCTCCCGGACCCGGTTCCCGAGGAAGGCGACGAGGGGGCCGAGTCCGTGTCCGCTGACCGCCGAAACGGCGAAGCGGGGGGCCGGATCGCTCCACGAAGCGGGAAGCGCCCGGTCCGGAACCTCGAAAAGATCCGCCTTCGTCAAGGCGACGGCGTGCGGCTTGTCGAGCAGGGTGGGATTGCTCTGGCGAAGTTCGTGTCGAAGCAGCTCGAGGTCCCTTTCCGGATGGGGGCTGGCGCTGTCGATGGTGAACAACAGAAGGCGCGTGCGCTCGATGTGGCGCAGAAACCGCGTCCCGAGCCCCCTGCCCTGATGGGCCCCTTCGATCAAACCGGGGAGATCGGCCATCAGGAAGGTCTCGTACTCGCTCCAGCGCACGATTCCGAGGTGGGGTTCGAGGGTGGTGAAGGGATAGCCGGCGATCTTGGGACGCGCCGCGGACAGGCGGGACAACAGCGTCGACTTGCCGGCATTGGGGAGGCCGACGAGCCCCACCTCGGCCAGCAGCCTGAGCTCGAGAAGGACCGCTGCCGCCTCCCCGGGGAGGCCCTGGTCGGCACGCGTGGGGGCCTGGTTGCGGGAGGTTGCGAAGCGCGCGTTTCCCCGTCCACCGCGCCCCCCCTTCAGGAAGTGGAACTCCTGCCCCGCCTCGACCAGGTCGACGATGGTCGACCCTTCCTCGGTGCGGACCACCGTTCCCGGGGGCACCCTGATCACCGCGTCCTCGCCGCGGGACCCCGTCATGTTCCCGCCCCGGCCATGGGTTCCCCGCCCCGCCGAAATCAGCGGCCGGTAGCGGTAGTCGAGAAGGGTGTCGAGGCTGTCGTCGACGCGGAAAATCACGCTGCCGCCGTCGCCGCCGTCGCCGCCGTCGGGGCCTCCCCGCGGCCGGTACTTCTCCCGCCGGAAGCTGCTGCAGCCATTGCCGCCGTCGCCGGAGCGCAGGGTGAGCCTGACCTCGTCGATGAACAAGGCTGCCCCTCAGGCGGCCGTCAGCGGCCGAAGCGGCTCTTCAGCCTGGCGGCGACCCCGGGCGGCACGAAGCGGCTGACATCGCCGCCCATCTCGGCCACCTGACGCACGACGGAGGAGTGGAGGTACATGTACTCCTGGCTCGTCATCAGGAACACGGTGTCGAATTCCGTCCAGAGCTCGCGGTTGGTCAGGGCCATGGAAAATTCGATGTCGAAATCGGTCAGGGCGCGCAATCCGCGCAGGGCGTGGGTGATCCCGTTGGCGCGGGCGTACTCCACCAGCAGACCCGAGGTATGGTCGACCTTCACCTGCGGCCACTGTTCCGTCGCCCCGCGGATCATCTCGACCTTCTCCTCCAGCGTGAACAGCGATTTTTTCGAGGGGTTGACGGCGATGAGCACGGTCAGCTGATCGAAGATGTCCAGGGCGCGCTCGATGATGTTGATGTGCCCCAGGGTGATCGGGTCGAAGCTCCCCGGATACAGGGCGGTCTTCATCAAAAATCTCCGTTTCGGTTTTTCCCGGCCTTTACCACAACGTCGACGGTCGCGAACATCTGGGCGCTCTCCCAGTCCGCGTTCTCACCGGGATAGCCCGGAACGACGAGCAGCTCGACCAGTGCCCGCCGTTTCGTCGGCAAGCCGATCGCGCGCGCGAAAGCCGTTATCTGGGAACGGGAACCAGACCCCCAGAACTTTCCCCTTTTGCGCAGAAGGGATTCGCCGAGCGGCCGCTGTGCCACGGCGTCGGCATTGACGCCGCGCAGTCCGGCGTCCCGCGCCCGCTCCACCACCTGCTCGAACAGCTGCGCCCCTTCCGCCGCGGTCACCGGCGGCAGCGGCATTCCGCCGAACCCGCTCAGTTTTCCCCGGAAGGCGAACCGGTACTGGTCCACCGCATTCGGGTCGCGCCAGTACGACAGGCTCGCCTTCGCCGGCAGTCTCTTCAGGGAATCGAGAATGCCCTGCAAGCTCTCCACCTGGTCGGCCCGGCACGACCCTTCGAGGTGGTATCCGCCGCTTCCGTCGGCCGCCAGCGAGGTCAACCTGAGGGGAGGGGAAAGCTGATTCCCCAGGCGCAGGATACGCAGACAGGCGGTACTTCCCCGAGGGATTTCCGGGGATTCGGGGACAGGCGCTTCTTCGGGCGAGGGCTCGTTCGCAGCCGGCGGCGGTATGCCCCACTTCGGCAAGATTGCCTGCAGATCCTCGACAGGCGACAACGGGAGGTCCCGGGCCGCCGGAAGCGCGAGCACCCCCATGCCGGCGCCGACCGCCGCCAGGAACAAGATCAGCAACCAGCGCAGGCGGTGGGATTGGCGCAGATCCACGCGTATCATGCCGGGGCACTACGCTTCGGACAGCCCTCTGAAGGCCAGGCCGGCGGCGGTTGCGAAAGCGAACGGGTCGGCCACCTCCTCCGCCCCTGCGGTATCGACGTCGGCAAAGGGGTTGAGGGTCCTGCTCCCGAGGGACAGCCTGGTCTCGACCTCCTGCGGCCACCCGTCCAGAGCCTCCCTGCCCGAGAGCCAGACCCGGTCGGGGTTCTCTCCACCCAGCTCCAGATCCATCAGCCTGCGCAACGATCGCGACAACTGCTCCCCCCTGGCCGGGTCGGCCGCGGCAGCCGCCGCCTCCCCGTCCTCCTGAATGTCGACGGCCCCTTGCGCATACGGAGCGTAGCGGCCGTCCCAGCTGCAGAACTCGACCGCCGCCACCTCTCCGCGGTCGAGCAGAATCATGGTTGCCCGGTCCCCGGCGAAATCCAGAACCAGGTCGATCCCGACCGGCGCCGATGCCCCGCTCGACTCGGCGGCGTTGCACAACGCCAGGGGGGCGGCATCCACCCTGGGCCGGGGGATCCCGGCGCCCCGGCAGATGGCCGTCACCTCTTCAATTCCCTCGCGCCGGGCGGCCACCACGAAAACGGCTCTCGTCGTCGTGAAGCAGTCGAGGGCGTAGGAGCGGAGGTCGTCGGGAAGGAACTGCCGGGCCTCCCATTCGAGCTGGCCCCGGCGTTT
>JAPOZF010000101.1:6786-14593 GCA_026706165.1 Gemmatimonadota bacterium | reverse complement strand
AAAAATGGGGCCTCTGCTTGAGGTGCACAGCCCCGGGCTGCAGAGTCGCATACGGATTCTCGAAGCGCATGCCGCGGTGGCCGCGAGCCTTTTTGAGGGCGGCGGTGAACCCCGTCCTCAACGAGGAGCCTGTGGAACGGTCGACTCCAGCCGATACCTCCAGGTCGACGCGCGCGCTTCCGGCCAGCACCGTTCTGCCGCGCGCCCGGGCCAACTCGACGGCGTACAACCCCCGGTCATCGAAGTGGATGCCGGTGGCTCGCTTCTGGCGTGACCGCAGCATGTCTTCAGTTCAAGGTGACTGCCGGACGGATCTTTTCCAGTGTTGCCGGTCCGATGCCTTTCACCTCGAGGAGGTCCTCCAGCCTGGAGAAAGGCCCGTTCCGCTCCCGGAAGCCGATGATTCGCGCGGCCGTCTTCGGACCTATCGAGGGAAGGGTCTGCAGCTGCGCGGAGGTCGCCGAGTTCACCGCCACCGGGGCCGCCGGTTCGGGAAGGGAAGGCGGGCGGCGATCCGCGACGACCGCGCCGGACGGCGCTTCTACCGCGGCCTCGATCACGTGGAACTCCTCCATCGCCTCGGGATCGTAGCGGTCGACGACGGCTATGCCGGTGCCCAGCAGGAGCGCAGCCGAGAGGAACAGCAGCGCGGTCTGTTCCTGCCGGTTGAACATCGAAGATACCTGTTGCACAAGCCGGGTCAAACCGTTCCGCGCAACCGTGGTCATCATCGCCCTCAGCGGAAAGTCAGCATGCCGGAGACTTTGACCTCGTGCACTTTCCGAAGCTGTTCTCTCCGGTTGTCGCGGCTGTAGTCCATGCGCACGAGGCCGTTGCCCCGGAAGGTGTCGCTGAAGCGGTAGGTCCCCTTCAGTTCCGCTTTCCATTCATCCTTCGACTCGAGAGGGACAGGTTCTTCAAGGCCGGTAGCGCTCCACCGTTTCTTCGCCCCACGCTCGATCTCGAAGGCGAGGTCCACCTCGCTCTTCAGTTTTCCGAAGAGCGGCAGTTCCCGCGGCCTCAACCGGTACTTCACCTCGAGGCTGGTCGAGCTTCGCTCGCTCGTCCCCCTCCCACGCACAGGGGGTCTCCCGCCGGCCTCGGCATCCCCGGCGGTGAGCTCGTAGTTGGTTTCGTCGGAACTCGAACGAGTCACCCCTATCCGGGTGCTCGGACCCCAGCGCCATTGTCCCGTCCACGACAGGCGCATCTCGTCCGTGGTTTCCTCGCTCAGCAGGTCCTGCGGAAGCAGGGTGTTGTTCCCCTCGTCGGTAACCCCGCCATCGATCGAGGCGGTCACCTTGGCGCTGTTCAGGAACCTCCTGACGTAGGGAATACGGTCGGCCCGGCCCCAGCTGACGGTGACGCTCGGGAAGGTTTCCTCGCGGCGGATCCGCAGCCGGTTGCGGGTGCTTCCGCTGCGGCGCGAGGTCTGGTCCTTGTAGTTGGTCTTGACGCTGAACCCCATCGGCAGCTTGGCCCCGGTCGACAGGTCGAGGTTTTGGTTGAGGCTGTGCTGATCCTGCTTGGTCAACCCCGCCGCAGCGCGCCGGATCTCGAGGCTGTCGGCGAGCCCGAGCTGGTAGGAGACAGCCGGGCGCCCGAGGAGGTTGTAGTTCCGCCCTTCCCCGCTGCGGCGCCAGTTTGCGCTCAACGGGTCGACGCGGCCCCCGGCAAAGTACAGGAACCGGCGCAGGAAGAACGGCTGGCGCGGTCGGTCAGTCCGGGGCGACCCCGTTTCGGGTGAGCTTTCGCTCGCGTCCCCTTCCCGGTCTCTCCGGGAGCTCCTGCTCCGCTTCACCCCAGGCTTGCCGACCGCTTTCATCAGCTGCCCGAGGCGCAGGTTCACCCGGCCCGAAAGATTGTTCTTTGTCGTTATGTCGATGGTCTTCGCCGGCAGTCCGCTGACCGAGTCGATGACCGCCTTGGACTGCCTTCGCCTCGGATCGCTGATCTCCTCGTAGTTGGCCAGGAAGGTATAGCTCTGGTCGAGCCATTTCAGAAACCTGAGCGTCAGCTTGATGTCCGCCTTCTGGTTGCGCCTTACCTCACGGCCGAAGCTCAGCTTCCCGAGGTCGTATTTCTTGCGCAGGTCGCGATTGATCTGGAGGCTGTAATCGCCCGACAGCGCTTTGATCGGGTTGGCTTTGGCGGTGTAGGTTTCCCTCATCCCGAACTCTTCCTGAAAGGTCGTATCGATGTTCGAACGCTGCAGCGTCGCCGACTCCCTGCGGTTGACGGTCATCGAATAGTTGGCGGTTGTCGGCAGGAAACGCAGCTCGGTCTTCGACCAGGATTCCGGGGCGAAACCGGGCAGCCAGCCGAGAAACCTGAGGGTCGGTTTCGGGAGGGGCATCTTGTAGCTGAAGCTCATGTTCTGGTTGTCCCTGTTTTCGAGCGGACGGATCGGGGAGAAACCGCGCTCCCGGGTCTGCGACATGCGGAAGTTCATCTGGTCGAAAGACCAGCGGGTGATCCAGTTCTTGCTCGAGCGTTTGCTGATCGAGATCTCGTAGAGCTCCTTTACCCTCTGCGATTTCTGCTCCTGCTTCTCCTGCGGGTCGAGCTCGACGTCGGAGTTGGGACCGAAGCGCGGCAGACTCTGGTCGCGCGTGTAGGTCGCTTTGACGGGGATGGAGAAACCCCAGCTCCCCGGCAGGAACTTGTGCAGGTTGGTCGTGGTGTTCAAAGACGTCCGGAAGTCCGATTGCTTGCGGCCCGTGTTGGTGATGGTGCGAAAGTTCTCCCCCTGCCAGTCGACCGAAGCGTCGACGTTGACCAGGTCGGCAAGCGAGCTGTTGACGCGGGCATAGGCCGCCAGCCCGGGGTCGTTGCGCGCCTCGTCCAGGCGCAGCTCGTCGGTGAACAGGCGCCCGGAATAGCTGCGCAGGGCGCTGCGGTTGCGCACCCCGATGGCCAGTTGCCTGATCTGCTGCATCGACGGACTTCCGCGAACCCGGTAAGTCGCCGGGGTGCCGTCGCGGAGGTCGGGATCGGCGATCACCGTGTCGATCTCGGCAACCGGATTGCCCAGGTCGTCGGTGCGGCCTTCCTCCAGCAGCGCTTTCAGTTGCGCCATCTGCAGCAGGTCGACTTCGACCTCGTTGCGTTCGTCCCAACCCGGGAAGATCGGGGTGGCGAACTCGTAGAAGTTTGAGCCGTCCCGTCCGAAGCGCACGAACAGCTCGATCTCGCTCGAATCGACGTCGACGAGATAGTTCCCCGAGGAGTCCCCGTGGGCGAACATTTTCAGGCGCGTGTACTTCGTGTAGTCCGCCTTGCCGGACAGCACCTTGGTAGCCATGGCTTGGTGTCCGGCTTCGAGGTCGCCGTACTCCAGCACGAGGGATTGCTCCCGTTCCCGCGCTCTCGAGCTGCGCAGGCGCCTGACCTTGACCCCCGGAGGAGGCTTGTAGGTCAGGCTCTTGTCGGTTCCGATCACGGTGACGTTGAAGCTCTCCTCGCTGTCCGCTTCGAGCGGCATGCCGCCCGGCAGCACCGAGATCTCCTGTTCCTGCCAGTTGTTGCGGATGATCTCGATCTGGGCGATTTCCACCTTGATGGTGGTTTCTCCGGGGGCGGGGAAGCCTCCCGCCAGGGTCAGGCGCCCGTATTCGACGCGGCTCGAATCCGGCGAGCCGACTCGTTCGACCCTCTCGTCGAACAGCCGCCTTCTGTAGAGACGCCAACCGGCCGGGCTTTCCGAACCGGGCACGTGGCCGCCGTCGGAAAGGTCGATGACGTGGTGGTAGTAGTCGTTGCTGCGGTTGAGAATGCCGTCGTTGTTGAGGTCCTCGGTGTCGGGACGGGTGCCGGCCTCGGTGTTGCGGTTGCCCTCGGTGCCGTTTATGCGGCTGTAGTCGTTGCGGTTCCGGCTCGAGTCGTAGTGCCAGTTGTCTCCCTCCGGATCGCCCGGGTCGCGGTCTTCGTACTGGGGCAGGTCCCTGAACCGCGCCCGCATCTCGTCCACCGAGAGTCCTTCCGTACCCACCCCGGCGGCGGCGAGGTAGAAAGCGAGCTCAGCCGCGTCGTCGCGGCGGTCGATGCCGACGTCCTCTTCCGGCGAGACCACGTTGTCCCCGGTTCTGCTTCCGGCGTACGGGATGTCCTCGGTGTCGATAACGCCGTTCTCGATCCAGTCCTCGTCGATCGATCCCAGGTCGATGTGAAGCACCCCTTCGGTGCCGCGTACCCAGACCTCGAGGAACTTGCTCTGCGAGAAGTCGCGCACCCCCGTCGACCAGGTCGACATCAGGCCGCCCCATGACTCGGGAACCTCCTCGAGGGGCGTCAACTCCATGACCAGCACGTCTGTCTTGTTCTGGCTGGCTTCGATCTGTTCCTCCTGCCGCGGCCAGATCTCCGTGCGGGCGATCCTGTTGTAAGGGTTGTACCAGATCATCCCGCCGCGGTGGTCCGCGTCGAAGGCAAGGGGGCGGCTGGCCGGTGTCCAGCGGTTGCGGAAAATGTTGAGGATGTCCGGCTGTTCGCTGGCCTCGAAGTCGTCGATGTAGCCGCGCCCCTTGGTGTTGAGGTTGGGACGGCTCTGGGCCACCTCGGCGTGCAAGGACAGGTCGGACTTGGCCGCGGTCTTCAGCAGCGGCAGGGCGTCGACCGCCCGGGTCAGCAGCGGAGCGTCGAACTTCGCCTTGAGATCGAGGTCCCAGACCACCGTGCGCGCCGGCTCGGCGCCGACGCGGACGCGGGGATCGACGCTGCGCACGTTGTTGTACAGGATCGTGCCCCCCACGGTGGCGTCCCCGCCCATGAACTCGTACTCCCCGCGCGTGCCCAGCAGGGTCTTCTGCTGGCTGCCGAGGCCGATCAGGTCCTGCGACTCGTAGCTGATTTCCAGCTCGGCCCCGGGGTCGGAGACGATGTTCTGCACCTCGCCGAGGAAGGTGACGTCCCCGGTAAACGACACGGTGTAGTCGACGTCCCGCTTCAGCCGCTTGCCGTTGAGGCGCACCTGCACCGACTCGGTGTCGATTCCCGCAAGGCGTCCCTGGGTCAGGCTGATGCGCTGCTCGCCGGAGCTGTTGACGACCTGGATGAGGAAGCGGCTCACCTCTTCCTGGTCCCGGCGCTGGTGCGAGTTGTAGATCTTGGGAACCGGATTCTCGAGTCCTGCGAAGCGGGTGTCGCTCGGGGCGAACGGGGTCAGGTCGGGAAAGATCAGCACCCCCCGGCTCTCGTCGAGACCGATGTAGTCGGCGTCGATCAGCTGGTCGGGGGGAGTCCCGGCGTCCTGACCGTGCGTGTCGAGGCCCATGATCTGCAGCAGCGACTTCCTGCCCTGGGATGGGGAGGGTTCGCGCCCCGGCACCTCTTCGAGAATTTCGACGCGGATCTTGTCCCTTTCGAACTGGCGACCTCGGGAGAAGCCTCGAACGATGCGGTAGACGTTCTTCCACTCGAGGTTCCAGGTCGGGAAGTCGGGACGGGCGTTGCGCGCCTTGATCAGCCTGAGCTGCAACTGGTCGCCGCCTGCGCCGAACTCCTCGCCGCCGACAGTGCGGTACTTCACGGCGAGGGCGTAGCGATCCTGGACGGGGCGGTTGAGGATTATGAAGCCGAACTCCCGCACCAGGGAGTAGTCGTTGTCGGGATCGAGCCTGTGCCAGGTTCCCTCTTCGCGGCACCCGGTGCGGTCGATGGGACCGCCGCCGGCGTCGAAGCACTCTATGCCCGAGCCTCCGGCCGCCGCCAGTTGCGCATCCTGGGCGTCGACCGTCGCAACTCCCTGCTTGGCCAGCAGCTCGGCGTCGTTGTTGGTGTTGAAGTCGTTTATGTAGACTTCGAGGCTTGCCTCGTCGATGATGTCGGCCTGGACGAGGCCCCGCGGCTGGGAGGAAGCCACCTCGCGAAAGTCCCCGAGCCGGTCGCGGTAGCGCATCCCCAGGAAGAAGTAGCTGTTCCGAATGTAGTCGTGGTCCCTCACGGAAAACGTGTCGACCTGCGCCCCGCCCCGGAAGGTGCGCCGGTTGCTCTCGCTTTTCTCATGGCTCGCGATGGTCGTGAACGCCATCGGTCCCAGGCGCCCCTTGGCGCGAATTCCGAACAGACCCTTGTGCTGCTGGTTGAAGGTCACGAAGCGGGTCTGCGGCAGGGCGAGGGTGGTGTTGCCGGCGACGATCTCCTGGAAGATGTCGTCCTCGTCCCCCTTGTAGTCGAGCTTGATCTCGTTGGCGAGCTTGTCCTTGAAGCCGGCGGCAATTCCCTGGCCGAGCTGCTGCGTGTCCTGATCGATGCGGATGTTGATCGCCTCTCCGACGCTGCCTTCCACGGAGAATTTCGATTCCTGCTCCATCGACAGGGACGGGAACTTCGACGGCCCTCCCGCCCTGGTTCTCACCTCCCCCGCAGTCCACTGGCTTTTTCCCCCCAGGGTGGCGGTATGACTGCCGTTGATCCTCAGGCTGCCCTCGTCGCCGATGAAGCGGCGCACCGGCGCCGGCGCCGGAAAGGGCACCCTCCACTCGAAGCGGCCCCGCTTCCCGGCCTGGCGGGCGGCGGTCACCTTCTGGTCGCGACGCACTGTCTCCCGCCACTGGCTTCTCAGGGTGTGGTCGTACCCCAGATCGAGGTAATCGCCGAGTTTCAGGGTCACCGGGGGGCCGCTTGGAAAGCCGGCGGTCACCGGGGTATAATGGACCCCGTTGGAGTCGACGGTGACCTCTTTCATGGCAAAGGACATGGCCGATTCCACCATCGGCCTTTTCCAGCGCCAGCGCAGCAGAGGCTGGCCGGGGCGAGTGATATCGCCGTATTCGAGAGGCTGGTGGTACAGCTGCGCCACGGGTCCGACCAGGGGATGGGGACGCAACCCGATTTCGGTTGCTGACGCCTGGGCACACAGGGCGCACGCGAGCAAGCCCGGGAACCCGAATCGGGCCCGCTTCGCGTCGAATCGAGATCTGACGATCAAAACGAATTCCATTCACGGCACGGATGTACAGCAACCATCGTACCGCGAAAGTCGCGCATGGTCCTTCCGGTTTGAGTATGCTATCCCTTTACAAACCGGTGATAGCCTGGGCTTGTCCGCATAACCCGCCCGTGTGTGCGGGTGAGGCCGCCGGGGCCGGACCCGCCGAACGGATCGCCCGACAGGCTCCTGAGAGTACTGGAGCATGTCCCCGCTGCAGGGCATGAGAGCCGCTGAGCCGGGATCCTGCAGACATTCGCTATGAAGCGATAAGCGGACTCCGGAGGTGGGTGGGATCAGTTGGGGACACGGTCATCGGGAAGTCTTCCACGGGGGCCGTGGAGTGGGGTAAATCTCGAATTAACATAGAATATAGTCTTGGATTTCATCAAGCAGAGAGGACCCTTCAAGAAAGCGAAGACCATGCTGCCGGAAAACCGGTCCGGCGCTGCGGTCCGGGCCCGCCCTCAGGCCTGCTTCGGGAATTCACCGGCGCTTTTTCCGGAGTCCGAACGGTCGGGGGGAACCATCCCGGGTCCGGGGGATCCATTCGCTGCACCTCTGCGCGACGAGATGGCGGCGTTTCCGCTGCTACACGTGCCTGTCCCTTAAGATACACGCGCCGAAAGTCTGGCGGTTCCCCTTGAATCCACTTTCACGCTACGTCCTCGCACAGCATCTGGGCCCGTTTCTGTTCGCCTGTTCGCTGATCGTGTTCGTGCTGGTCATCGACGTGGTGCTGCAGATGATGGACCGGGTGCTGAGCCGGGGATTGTCGTTTTCCGCTGCGGGTCAGCTGTTCTTCTACAACCTCGGCTGGATAGTCGCCCTCGCGGTGCCGATGGCGGTGCTCGTGGCGGTGCTGATGGCGTTCGGCAG
>JAPOZF010000101.1:0-6771 GCA_026706165.1 Gemmatimonadota bacterium | reverse complement strand
CGAAATCCTCGCCATGAAATCGAGCGGCATCAGTCTGCTTCAGGTGATGAAGCCGGTCCTCGCGGCCGCCGCGGTTCTGACCGCTCTTATGGTTCTGTTCAACGACCGCGTTCTCCCTGACTGGAACCACAAGGCCCGCAGCATCCAGGCCGATCTCAAGCGGCGCAAGGCCGCCCTCGTTCTCAAGCAGAAGGAAGGCATATTCATCCGCGACCTGGGCGGCTACAGCCTGCTGATCCGCCGCGTCGACGAGGAGGCGAACAGGCTGTACGGAGTGACCCTCGTCGACGGCGGCCGCAGCGGCCCCCCGCAGACACTGCACGCCGAGGCCGCCGAGGTGCGGATCTTCGACGACGGCGGGTACATGCGCCTGACCCTGCTCGACGGCGAATTCCACCGCATCGATGCCGACGATCCCGGGCAGTTCGTCGAGGGCCGCTTCGAGCGCCAGGTGATTCACATAACCGACCGCGACCGCAAGGTGCAGAACTTCCCGTCTTCCTCCTATCGCAGCGACCGCGAGATGGATATCGGTGCGATGATGGCCGAAGTCGCGGATTATCGTGACGAGCAGGCCCGGGAAGCAGCGGCGATGGATTCGGCGGTGCACGCCTTCCTCGACACGGTGACAGCCCGCCAGGCTGCGACCAGGGCCGCGGACGAGGCCGGTGCCGGACAGGGGCTGTCCGATTCCCCCCTCCAGGCGCGAGCCGGGGAAATCGCCAAACAGCTGCACAGGAAGAGGCGCCTCAACCAGAACCGCGAGCGCCGCGCCAACGCCTATCTCGTGGAAATTCACAAGAAGTTCTCGATCGCCGCGGCATGCATCGTATTCGTGCTCGTCGGGGCGCCGGCGGGCGCCCTCGTGCGCACCCGGGGGGCGGCGACAGCGGTCGTCCTCAGTCTGGTCTTCTTCTTCGTGTACTGGATGTTCCTGATCGGGGGGGAGGGCCTGGCGGACCGCGGCTACGTTCCCCCCGCGCTGGCGATGTGGGCCCCCAATCTCTGCTTCGGGGGCCTCGGAGTCCTGCTGCTGAGGGTTGTCGCCCTCGATCAGCCGACCGGCGGCCGCCTCGGCCAGAGGCTGCTGACTGCCCTGGCCTATTACCGCCCGGGAACCCGCGCGCGGTGATTCTCGATTTCTACATCCTGCGGCGTTTCGCCCTCTGGCTCGCCATCAGCGTCGTCGCCCTGTGGGTGATCGCCGCCATCGTCGACCTGATCGAGAGCATCGACACCTTCATAGACCACGCCGCCCGGCCGGGCCAGATCCTGAGATACTACCTTTTCCGGAGCCCCTACTGGATCGTGCTGATCCTTCCGGCGGCGGGAATGCTCGCCACCCTGTTCTCCCTCACGGGGTTTGCGCACCGCGGTGAGATCGCGGCGATGAAGGCGGCCGGGGTCAGTCTCCAACGCATCCTGGTTCCGGTGCTTGCCTGCGCCTTGCTGTTCAGCCTCGGCGCCATGCTGTTCACGGAGTACGTCGTTCCTCCGGCGACGTTCCGCTACAACACGACCCGGGACGACATCCGTTCGTACAGCCGCAGCGACGGGTCCCGGCGGCAGGTGCTGCTTCAGGACGTCGGCGGTCAGCTGGTGTTCGCCCGTTCGTACGACCACACCCGGCAACGGGCCCAGCAGGTACTTTGGGAGAGGCGTCCCGCCGACCGAACCGTCGAGCGCGCCACCGCCAAGCGGATCGAATGGAAGGAGAAGGGCTGGGTGGCGGTCGCCGGCACCCGCTACACCCTGGCCGGCGACCGCTTCGAGGTCAGCGCCTTCGACACCCTGACCCTTTCCACCCTGACCCTCGAGCCGGGCGATTTTTCACGCCAGCAGAAAAAGCCGGAGGAGATGAACTTCGCGGAGCTGCGATCCTACGTCGACCGCGCCCGCGCCAACGGCGAGGACGCCACCCGGCACCTCGTCGACCTGCACCTGAAAATCGCCTTTCCCTTCGCCTGCTTCGCAATCGTCCTGGTCACGGCGCCGCTGGCGGCCAACACCCGGCGCTCCGGGCGCGCGGCCAGCTTCGGGCTCGGAGTCCTGATCTGTTTCCTGCTCTACACCTGCGTAAAGGCGGGACAGGCCCTCGGCTGGAACGAGATCATCTCTCCCTGGCAGGGTGCCTGGGCGGCCAATCTCCTCTTCGGACTCATGGGCCTGGTTCTGTTGAAGAGGGCGCACTCGTAAATCGGAAGCGGCCCGGAATGCCGCACTTCTCCGGAGCGGCCGAGGGTGGTTCAGGCCGCTTCGACCGCTGGGGAAACCGGGCCGGAGCTGGCCCGGTCGCTACTGGTCGAGACCCTGCTGCATGTGGTAGATCTTGAGCTTGAGCGCCGGCGATCTTCCCTTCCACCCCTCGAGCAGCTCTTCAGCGGCCGGTTCCGCCCCCCTGTCGAGCCGGGTCTTCAGCTCGAGCAGCATCGCCGCCATTTTCACCAGGCGCTCCTCGCTCGCCGCGATCGCCAGGCGTTCGAGATCCCTGAGCAGCTCGCTGCCGAAGGTCGCCCCGGTGTTGGCGATCGCGGCGGTCAGAAACGAAGCGTGTCTGCGGGCAAAGGCGTCGTCACCGGCGCAGCGCCCGACAAGGTGGCGCACCAGCTCTGCCGAGGGCTCCTCCAGCATTCCCGTCTCGACCATCCTGGCCAGTCGATACCACCTTCGCTGTCTGTCGGTCGCCTCTTCGCCGGCCCGGGGATCGAAGGCGGGCAACCCTCGTTTTTCGACGAAATGCTCGAACAACTCAACCTGCGGAAGGCGGGCGACCAATTGAGAGATCGTCCCATCGCCGGCCGATCCCACCCATTCGACGACCAGTTCCCCGATCCTGGCGGCCAGTGAGCCGGGTGCCGTCCTCAGCTTTTCCATCAGGACAGTCCCGACCTCGCTGTCGCAGCCGCCCAGGATGGCCTTGACCAGGGCAGGAGCCGTCTCCTTGCCGACCCGCAATCCCCGCGCCGCCTCACGGGCAACGGCCGGGATGGGGTGGAGGAGAAAACCGCTCGCCTCGCTCCTGCCGCGCAGAGCCCCGACCAGGGCGCTTCCCACCTCGGGGTCGGTTTCCCTGCGGACCCACCGGATCAGCCGCTCCACCCCTGACCGGGCAGCCAGCCAACCGCGGTGTAACCCGAGCAACTCCGCTGCGGCAAGCCGGCGCCGATCGGCCGGGTCCTCGACGATCCCGGCCAGGAAGTCGGTCCCTTCCCTGCTGGGAAGAAGGGCCCGCAACTGCTCCATTGCAGCCGCCCGCTCATCGGGGTCATCGCTGCATGCCGAGCTCAGAAGATCCTCCAGATCCGGGCTGCCGGTTAACTCGGGGACATCGGGTTCTTCCGGCGCCTGCGGTTCGGCTTTTTCCTTTCCGACGGCGTCGGCCTGATCCTCGTCCTCTTCGGGCCATTGCAAATGGCGTATATCCAGTATCATGGCCGGTCTCTCAGCTGCATTTTTGCCGGATTCCGCTTTCCAACCGGTGGGGCAGTGGTTCGCTCACCGCCCGACGTCACGGCGCGCGGCGAGCGAAACGCCGGCGCAGCCGTGGCAGGGGAGCCAGGGTCCGTGAAGTTGCGGGAGGGAAAGTCAGACGCCCTTGGGGACGGGCGCGGCCGGAGCCGCCGAAGAAAGCGGCGCCATTGGACAAATTCAGAATTTATAAGATGTTACAAGACATCGGAATATAGCACCGCATGCGGGGAACGGGCAAGCCTCCCGGCGGCGAATCATCTGTTCTGGACTTCGAAATCACCGCAGACTGGCGTACACCGTCGCGAACGACAGACCGCCCGTCTCGGACTGCCGCTCCCGGTCCGATCTTTCGAAGCTCCTCCTGTTGAGGCTGTAGCCGAACTGGGTTATCAACCGGTAGCCCCCGTACTCTCCGATGTTGGTCACCTGGGCCGCCAGCACGGTGTTGCGGAAATCGCCGGTGAATTCCCCCTCCTCCACCTCCTCGTCGTCGACGATCAGCTCCTCGAAGAACAGCTGCTCGACCCCCAGCTCGACGTGGCTCTTGTTGAGGAAGGGGAAGCGCACCGAAACATCGAGCGTGCCGGTCCACTCCTGCCGCTCCTCCCCCCCGAGGGCATAGGGGGTATTGTCTCTCAGGAGCTCGCTTTTCAACCGGGGCCTGATCTGAAGGTTGCCGGCGTCGATCAGGTACGCCGCCTTGTTGACGACCCCCAGGAAGCGGGTGCTCTTCTTGTGCCCGCTCTCGCCCGAACCTTGTCTCAGGGTTTCGTATTTGAGCTTGTGGGCGAAGTTGATTCCCAGGTTGGCACGCCGTTCCAGGCCGAGCCAGGCGGTGTTGATCCAGGTGTCGAGGGCGGCCAGGGGGTCGGCTACGGGCGTCAGCGAGCCCGTCGACCCCGGAGCCTGCACCCACTGGACCAGATCGTCCTGGATGTCGTCTTCGGCTTTCTTGAGCAGGTTGTAGAAGCGTAACTTCCCCGCACCCGCAAAATCCCGCTCGTAGGCCACCATCCCGTAAGTCGTCCGGTTCCTGCGGTCGTCGGATATCAGCTCCTGCCGCGTCCGCCCCCCCTGCAGCCGCAGCTCGGGAGACAGGTAGCGGCGCAGGAACAGGTTGTACCCCTTCTGGTTCCGTTTGTAGGGATAGTCCGGTGCGTCGTCGTTCTCGAAGCGGTCGATCCAGCCGTTGTTGTTCAGGTCGATGCCGAACAGGAACTCGGGACGGTCCGAGGAGTAGCGCAGGAAGGGCTCGTCGTAGTCGGGAAAGACGTTCTCCTGAAGCCGGTTGCTGTTCTGGTTGAAGTCGGAGACGAAATCCCCGTTCTCGTCCCACCCCGGAAAGATGGCGTCGTCGGCGAAACCGGCCGATGAGCGGCTCTGGTTCTGCCGTTGGTGTCCCTGCCTGGGATCCTGGTAGAGCCGCTTCTGATCCGGCAGCCTGTCGTCGTCGTCGTTGTCGTCGACGAAATCGTACAGGCTTCGCGTGTCGTCCTCGTAGTCGACCCTGCCGATCCCGTCGAGGATGTAGGAGCTCGTGCTGTAGTCTTCGTCCATGTAGAAGCCTTCAGCGAGGAAATACCAGGGGTAGTCCGATTTCGACAGGTTCATCATCCAGGCGTAGGCGCTCTCGTCTCCCTCGATCCCCGAATACGCCTGGTGTTTCTGCAGCTGGTTGTTGGGGTACTGCCGGTACCGGTGGTTGACGTCGAACTCGGTGAACAGCCTGAAGCCGAGGATTTCATTCGTCTCGAGGGTGAACCCGAAGATCTGGTTGGCCGTGGGCAGGCCGTAGTTGAAAGCGACCTCGCGCCGGTTGGAGCCGTCCTGAATGTTGCCCTCGGCCTGGGCCACGGTCAGAAAGACCGGCTGTCCTTCGAGGTTGGTCTGGCGGTCGGAGGTTACCTCGACCTTGTAGTCGTTGACCAGGATGAGGCGGGAGCGGACCGCCGTGATGTTCTTGACGAGGTCCCTGTCGCTTATGATCTCCCCCAGTTTGGCGAGCTCGTAACGCAGCAGGATCTGCTCGCTCCCGTCGGCGACCAGCACTCCTTCCCTCAGCGTCCCCCCCTCCCTGTCGGGAGTAAAGCCGATGCTGTTGCCCGAAAGCACGGTGTCGACTCCGCCGATGGCGGTCGCAACCTCGATGTCGTCGAAAAGGAGCACCGCCCCTCCCCGCGAATCACCGGGTGAATCGTCGCTCAGCCTGATGGTTATGGTGTTGACCTGGTTCTGCACCTGGCTCGTCGACAGGGCTCCTTTCAGGGGGTTGCCCTTGAAGCTTTCCAGGGTTCCTCGCGTGCTGTGGGCGTTCACGAAAGTGCCCCCGAGGATGACATGGTCGCCGATGCTGAACTCCGCCCTGCCCGCCTGCATGTTGACGGCGTTGTTGAGCGCCGCCGGATTCGGGTCGGTCGTGAAGCCTGGGGCGCTTATCCGCGACATCAGCCCGGTGATCGACAACCGGTCCGAGGCGAAGTCGAGTTTGGTTCCGTTGAAGACGGCTTTGCGGAAGGTCATCGGCGTCAAGGTCGTTCGGATCTCGTCGCCGATGGTCACCGCGTAGGAGTACTGCCCCTTCTGGTCGGCGGCGATGATCAGGTTGGAGAAGAAGGAGGCGTAGTTGTCGGTCCTGAGGATGCGGCTGCCTTCGGAGGTTCTCGGGCGGTCTTCGGTCCAGTCGTAGACCAGCCACCCTCTCGTGAGGTAGTTCCCGAAGTTGTCGTAGTGGTATTCTCCCTGCAGACGGGGAGACAGGTAGCGCTTGAAGGAGTCGACGGCGTAGTTGGTGGTCTGCCATGTCCGCCACCGGTGCTCGTGGCGAATCTCCTGCGGCAGGTACTGTTTTCTCAGCATCGGGTCGAGGAGCCCGGTGTCCACTCCGGGGCCGTAGGGCCGGAACACCACCCCGGTGGGTCCCCGCTCACCCAGGCGGTTGCCGTACTCCGGCTGCGCTTCTCCGGTTTGCGGCTGACCTGCCAGGGCGGCCAGCAGACAGGCAAAACCGATGCGGCTTGCCCGGCGTCTGATTGTCGGCATGAGCTCGTTCATGCTGCCAGGGCCTCCATCATTCCAGACCGGCGTAAATGGTCAGGAAAGTGGTGCCCGTAGTTTCTGATTCCTCCCTCTTCACCGTTTCCAGTTCCCGGATCTCGATCGTCTCGATCGCCGCCCGCGTCAGCCTGAACCCGGTCTGCAGCAACAGCTTGTACCCCTGGTAGTCGGTTCGCGTCGACCACTGCAGGGCCAGGTTCGTCTCGGTGAGGTCTCCGGTGGGACCGATCGTGTTCTGGTCGAGAA
>JAPOZF010000091.1 GCA_026706165.1 Gemmatimonadota bacterium | reverse complement strand
CGGGCAGCGCCCCCTGAAACAGCTGCGCCGCCGACGAACGACTCGACCACGGCCGCCCTGCTTCCTTCCCCTGCGACGACGAGAGTGCGGGGGAACGACGCCACCGGGCCGTCTCCGGCGCCGGTCGACAGGTAGAGGATCTGAACCGGGCCTTCCACCTCGGTGCGGGCGGGGATGCGAAGGGCGGCCCCGTCCTCGACGAAGGCCGTGTTGAGGGCGGCGAATCCCGAGGCGCCGTCGCCGGCGAGGAGGTCGATCCCGGAGACAGGGAAGTCGGCGCCTGTTTGCAGCGCCGCCGCGATGCTCACAGCCTGCACCCCCGCGGGCAGCCGGCCGGTGTGGGACAGGCCGGGAACGAAACGGCCGTCGGCGAAAACCAGCAGGGCCGCGGCCCCTTCCAGGGCGTGCGGCTCGATATCGGCGGGGCGCACCGTTCCCGCCGCGGGGCTGGGAGAAAACGGCACCCGCGTCACCACCTGCGGCTTGGAGTGGCGCCAGCTCTCGTCCCTGCCGGTCGGCAGCCCGTGCTCGGCGAAGTGGCCGGCCGCCTCCCGCCTCAGGGCGTGCAGGGGGGTCCCGGCGCCGCCGTTCAGGCGCTGCTCGAACTCCCGGAAGCAGTCGAGGTACCACTCCCTGCGGTCGGCCTGCTCCCGCCTTGCCCGGCTCATGCCCCTGCCCCGGCGGTCTCTTTGCGCACCCACTCGTACCCCTTCTTTTCGAGCTCGATGGCAAGTTCCTTGCCGCCGGAGCGGGCGATGCGGCCGTCGATCAGCACGTGCACGGCGTCTGGGATTATGTACTGCAGCAGACGCTGGTAATGGGTGACGACGACGACGCTCTTGTCGGGGGCGTGCAGCCTGTTGACGCCGGCGGCGACGACTCGCAGGGCGTCGATGTCGAGGCCGGAATCGGTTTCGTCCAGCACCGCCAGCTTCGGCTCGAGGACGGCGAGTTGGAGGATTTCGTGGCGCTTCTTCTCCCCTCCGGAGAACCCCTCGTTGACCGAGCGCCTCAGGAAGCTCTCGTCCATTTCGACGAGCTCGAGCTTCTCCCTGACCAGCGAGAGGAAGTCGATGGCGTCGATCTCCTGCTCGCCGCGGTGCCTGCGGATCTCGTTGAGGCCGGTGCGCAGGAAGTAGGCGGAGTTGACCCCCGGGATCTCCACCGGGTACTGGAAGGCCATGAACAGCCCCTCGCGGGCCCGCTCCTCCGGGTCCATCCCGAGGAGGTCGGATTGCAGGTAACTGACTGAACCTGAAGTCACTTCGTACTCAGGGCGGCCGGCCAGCACCTGGGCAAGGGTCGACTTGCCGGAGCCGTTCGGCCCCATGATGGCGTGGATCTCCCCGGCGGCGACTTCGAGGTCGACGCCTTTGAGGATCTCGGCGCCGTCGACGCTGGCGTGGAGGTTCTCGATTGCGAGCATCGCCGTCATCCCACGCTCCCCTCGAGGCTGATCCCCAGCAGCTTCTGCGCCTCGACGGCGAACTCCATCGGCAGCTCGGCGAGCACTTCCTTGCAGAAGCCGTTGACGATCAGCGACACGGCGTCCTCGGTGGAGAGGCCGCGCTGGTTGCAGTAGAAGATCTGGTCCTCGCCGATCTTCGAGGTCGACGCCTCGTGCTCGACCACCGCGGTCGGGTTGCGCACGAAGATGTAGGGGAAGGTGTGGGCGCCGCAGCGGTCGCCGATCAGCATGCTGTCGCACTGGGTGAAGTTGCGCGCCTGCGCCGCCTTCTTGAGGACCTTGACCTCGCCGCGGTAGGTGTTCTGCCCGCGCATGGCGGAGATCCCCTTGGAGACCACCGTGCTCCGGGTGTTCCTGCCGCTGTGGATCATGTGCGTGCCGGTGTCGGCCTGCTGCATCCCCGAGGTGACCGCGACCGAGTAGAACTCCCCGACCGAGTCGTCCCCCTGCAGGATGCAGCTGGGGTACTTCCAGGTGATCGCCGACCCGGTCTCGACCTGGGTCCAGGAGATCTTCGAGGCGCGCCCGCGGCAGGCCCCGCGCTTGGTGACGAAGTTGTAGATGCCGCCGCGTCCCTCGCCGTCCCCGGGGTACCAGTTCTGGATCGTCGAGTACTTGATCTGCGCCTCCTCGAGCGCCACCAGCTCGACCACCGCGGCGTGCAGCTGGTTCTCGTCGCGCATCGGGGCAGTGCAGTTGTGGACGGCGAAGCCCTTGACGAGGTAGGAATGCGGATCGGTCCGGGTCTCGAGGTTGTAGACGAAGCCCTCGTGAGGCTGGCGCTCGACGGCCGTGACGGGGATCAGGAAGCAGCCTTCGCGGGGGATCGCTCGCTGGCTGCGGGCGTTCCTCGTGTAGTAAATGACGTAGCGCTTCTTGTGGTGGATCGTGCGCCCGTCCTTCATGGTCTCGTCGAAGGCCTCGCGCACGTTGATGTAGGCGAAGATCCCCTGACGGGAGAGCATCTCCTGAAGCTGGAAGGCCAGCTCGCGGGAGACCGTGGCGGCGCGCACGCGGGTGATACGGCCCTCCTGCGAGACGCTGCCGTCGCCGAGGTAGTAGGTGTCGATGGCCAGCTTCTGCCGCGCCGGCGGCAGGTCCATAACCGCCTTGCTGAAGCGCTTGCCGGTGGCGTAACGGCCGCCGTGCTCGTGGAGGAGGTCCCACAAGTCGTTGGAGTAGACGACGACGTAGACGCCGTTCCGGGCCGAGTCGTGGGTGACGGAGGGGCTCTTGCCCGTGACCCGGGTGATCAGCTCCCGCACCTCCTCGATGACCTCGGTCTCGTGGGCGCCGAGGGAGAGCTCGACGGCCTTGCAACCGTTGAAGTGCGTGGTACACCCCTCGAAGTGCGTGGTACACCCCTCGGCCACGTAGTAGCCGAGTAGCCTGAGGAAATCGTCGCTCAGGTCCGGGGCGTCGCGCTCGACCTGATTGACGGGGAAGACGAGCAGATCGCCGGCCTGCAGCTCGCCGGCCGGCACGTAGGCGGGTTCGGCGGCGTCGAGCTTCCTGCGATCGATGTCCGGCCAGCGTCCGGCCTTGCGCAGCGAGCTGCGCACGCGCTCGCGCCGGATCGTCAGCACGGGATGTTCCGGGGTGACGTGGAAGCGGTTGCCCGGGCTGCGGGGGGTGATCTCGATCAGGTCCCCCCGGAAGCGGCGGCGCATGATCTTCCCGACCGAGGCCTCCTCGCCGTCCTCGTCGAGCACGGTGTCGGAGACGGCTATGTCGCGCACGTTCCGCAGGCGGTCGCCGCAGCTGACCTCCTCCCACGCGGGCAGGCAGCCCTCCAGATAGCTCACGTAGGCGCCCTCGTCGGCGATGACCAGGGTGCGCTCGAATTGCCCGGTGTTGGCGGCGTTGATGCGGAAGTAGGTCGACAGCTCCATGGGGCAGCGCACCCCTTTCGGGATGTAGACGAAGGAGCCGTCGGTGAAGACCGCGGAGTTGAGGGCGGCGAAGTAGTTGTCGTTGGCCGGGACCACCGAGCCGAGGTACTTGCGCACCAGCTCGGGGTGGTTGTGGACCGCCTCGGTGAAAGAGCAGAACACGATGCCGAGCTCGGCGAGCTTGTCCTTGAAGGTCGTCGCCACCGAGACGCTGTCGAACACCGCATCAACGGCGACGCCGGCGAGCATCTTCTGCTCCTCGAGGGGGATGCCGAGCTTTTCGTACGTCGCCAGCAGCTCGGGATCGACCTCGTCGAGGCTCTCGAGCTGCGGTTTCTGCTTCGGGGCGGAGTAGTAGCTGATCGCCTGGTAGTCGATTTCCGGGTAGTCGACCATGGCCCAGCGCTCGCTGGGCTTGCGCCGCGTCGGATCCTGCATGCGCTGCCAGTTGCGGTAGGCCTTGAGGCGCCATTCCAGCAGCCACTCCGGTTCTTCCTTCTTGCGGGAGATGAAGGCGATGATCTCCTCGTCGAGGCCGGGAGGGGCCGAGTCGGCCTCGATGTCGGTGACGAAGCCGTGCTGGTACTCGCGGCTCGCGAATTCCTCGAGGACCTCGGTGTCCGTCTGCGGAACGGCGCCGGCAGTCGATTCGCTCATGACCATTTCCTGGCTCGCCGGGGAGGGGGCGGACAGCTCCCGCGGCGATGCCTTTAAAGGGGACGTTAGTTTCTGTAAATCGGCAAGTTACGGCTTTTGAAGCTAAGAATCTTGAAAAAAATGTCAAGATTAGGAGCCGTCGCTCTCGAGGGGTCTGACCGAGGGCGGATTCCGATGGGCCGGGGACGCTATCCGAGGCGCTTCCGGCGCACGAGGTAGCGGGACAGGGCGGCGTCGAACGGGGTCGCCGTGTCGATCAGGGCGTAGTCGACGCCGGCCTCGGCGCACCCCCGTCGGTAGCGGTCGAGCAGCCGGTCCATCATATCCCGGTACTCCGCCTGCATGTGCCAGGGCTGCGTTCGCAGCTGCTGGTCCGGTTCCTCGAGATCGACGAAGCGGGTGTCGCCGCGGCGGAAGTCGAGGTCGCGCTCCCGGGGGTCGAGCAGGTGAAAGACGATCACCTCGTGGCCGCGGTGGCAGAAGTGGCGCAGGCCTCCGAGGACCTCCTCCGGGTCGTCGAGGAGGTCTGAGATCAGGATGACCAGCCCGCGCCGCGACAGGCGCTCGGCGAGGTCGTGCAGGACCGGGGCGGTGCGGGTGTCGGCCTCCGGCAAGGCGCGGGCAAGCTGGGTCAGCAGCACGTGGAGGTGACTCTGCACCGAACGGGGCGGCACGTGCGACAGGGCGCGGTCCCGGAACAGGGTCAGGCCGACGGCGTCCCGCTGGCGCAGCATCAGGTAGGCGAGGGCGGCTGCGAGGCAGCAAGCGTAGCGGAACTTGCTGATCGGACCGGCCCCCCGGAAAGCCATCGAGCCGCTGGCGTCGACAAGCAGATAGGCCTTGAGGTTGGTCTCCTCCTCGTAGCGCTTGACGTAGAGGCGGTCGGTCTTGGCCAGGGCCTTCCAGTCGAGGTCGCGGATCGGGTCCCCCGGCATGTAGGGCCGGTGCTCGGAGAACTCGACCGAGAACCCGTGGTAGGGGGACCGGTGCAGGCCGGTGATGAACCCCTCGACGACGAGCCGGGCGATCAGGTCGAGACGGCCCAGTCCGGAGACCGTTTCCGGATCGAGAAAAGAGGCCGCGTCCAGGGAGTTCGCCGCCGTCATCGGGATTCAGGCCTCGAAGTTGCCCCGGTGCGGGATCCGGCGCTTGTCACGGTATCGAGCCGGGCCCGCACAACCGGCCGGCCGGTTGGGTGGATGGTGCCGCCGATCCGCCGGGGATGCATCCGCGCCCTGTCAACGGCCTGCCGTGCCGAGCTGCTCGCGCAGGCGGTCCTCGGCCAGCAGCCGTTCGACCACCCCGCTGCCGTCGACGTTCTCGGCTTCGGCGTGGAAGTTGACGACGATGCGGTGGCGCAGCACCGGCGGGGCGACCGCCAGCAGATCCTCGACGGAGGCGGCGTGGCGGCCGTGGAGAATGGCCCTCGCCTTGCTGCCGAGAACCAGGTACTGCGAGGCCCTGGGACCGGCTCCCCAGCTGACCATCTCGCGCACGTACTCGGGGGCCGCGGGGTCGTCCGGGCGCGAGCTGCGCACCAGCTCCACGGCGCTCCGGATCAGGTGATCGGAGACCGGCACGCGCCGGGTCAGCTGCTGCAGGGCGACTATCTGCCCGCCGCGAAGAAGCGGTTTCACCTCGGCCCCCGGCAGGCTGGTGGTGACGCGCGCGATCTCCTCCTCCTCGGCGGCGCTGGGGTAGTCGATGCGCAGCTCGAAGAGGAAGCGGTCGAGCTGCGCCTCGGGCAGGGGGTAGGTGCCCTCCTGCTCGATCGGGTTCTGCGTGGCCAGCACGAAGAACGGCTCGCTCAGCTTCATCGTCTGCCCGGCCGCGGTCACGGCGTGCTCCTGCATCGCCTCGAGCAGGGCCGCCTGCGTTTTGGGGGGAGTGCGGTTGATCTCGTCCGCCAGTATGACGTTGGCGAAGACGGGGCCGCGAACGAAGCGGAACTGCTTGCGGTTGGTGTCGGGATCCTCCTCGAGGACCTCGGTGCCGGTGATGTCGGCCGGCATAAGGTCCGGGGTGAACTGAATGCGCCCGAAGCTCAGGTCCAGGGTCCGCGCCAGGGTGCGGATCAGCAGGGTCTTGGCGAGCCCGGGAACCCCGACAAGCAGGCAGTGGCCGCCGGCGAGGAGGGCGACCAGCAGCTGCTCGATCACCTTCTGCTGCCCGATGATCACCTTGCCGATCTCCTCGAGCAGCTCGTCGCGGGTCGCCGCGAGGCCGGCGACGGCCTCGACGTCGGTATCGGTCATGTCTTGCGCTCTTTCTTCTTCGCGGCTGGAAACAGCACGTTGTTCAGGATCAGGCGGTAGCCGGGGGAGTTGGGGAAAAGGGACAGCCTCGTCGGCGGATCGCCGACATGGTGCTTGTGATCCTCCGGATCGTGGCCCCCGTAGAAGGTGAAGGTCCCCTTGCCGACCCGGCCGTGGATGTACTTGACGACCTCGGTTCCCTCGACCTCCCCCAGGACGATCACCGATTCCTTGATCAGCGAGCGGCGGAAGCCGGTGGTCTGCCCGAGGAAGCCGTCGACGACGTTGGTGTGGCACTGGGTCAGCATCGCCGGGACCGGGTCGTACTTGGCAGAGAACTCGAACAGGGTGAAGTACTCCGCTTCGGCGGTCCTCACCCGGCGCACGTCGCGCGGCGTGGTGTCGATGTCGGAGTGCTCGTAGACCATCGGGTCGGTCTCGAGGCGGAAGTTCTCGAACGCCACGGTGCGGCTGTAGTCGAGTTTCTCCTGGGCCCGGGGATCGGCGGCGTCCCCGTCGAATACCGCCGCGGCGATGTCGACCCCTTCGGCGGCCAGGGCGATGTCGAAGGTGTCGGTCGCCGAGCACATGGCGAAGACGAACCCGCCCCCGTGCATGTAGTCGCGGATCTTGCGCGCCACCGCCTTCGTCTGTTCCGCGCCCTTTGCGAAACCCAACTCCGCGGCCATGGCCTCGTAGAGCTTCTGCTGGTCCTGGTACCAGGGCTGGCGCCGGTAGCTGGCGTAGAACTTTCCGTACTGGCCGGTGAAGTCCTCGTGGTGCAGGTGCAGCCAGTCGTAATCTTCCAGCTTGCCGGCGAGCACCTCGGCGTCGAAGAGGCGGTCGTACTCGATGCCGGCGTACTGCAGCGCCAGGGTTACGGCGTCGTCCCAGGGCTGGGTGTTGGGCGGCGTGTACACGGCGATGCGGGGGGCCTTGTCGAGGCGGACGACTTCCATGTTGCCGGCGTCGATGTCGGCGTAGATGCCGGCTGCCTCCCCTTCGGAAACCGTCTCGATGGAGATGCCGCGGATGCCGGCCTCGGCGGCGATGAGGGGGTGGGCTTCGACCAGGAAGGAGCCGCCCCGGTAGTTGAGGAGCCACTCGACCGGGACGCCGCGGTCGAGAATCCACAGGGCGAGGCCGTAGGCCTTGAGGTGCTCGGTCTGGACGAGGTCCATCGGCACCAGGATCCGCTGCGCCGACGCCGTCCCCGCCAGGGAGCAGATCACCGCCGCGAGCAGGGCGATCCGGAGCCGTTTTTTTGCCATTGCAATCCCCGGCTCAGCCCGTCTCCCGGTACAGGGGCCGCAGCCGCTGTATCTCGAGACGGACCTGCGCCGCCCGTGCGTCGCCGGGGAATCCGAGAAGGGCGCTCTCCCAGGTGCGCAGCGCCTCGAGCGGGCGGCCCTGGTGCTCGAGCAGACGCGCCCGCAGGATCAGGGCGGTGAGCGCCTCGCGGCGGCCGGGAAACGATGCGGCGACCTCGGCGTACCCGGCCAGGGCGCTGTCGGGGCGGGCGCGCGCCTCGCATGCCAGGGCCTGGTCGAGCATGGCGAGGACCCTGATGCCTTCCGGCGCGCCCTGCAATTCCCGTCTCACCCCGGCGGCCTCCGCGTGGCGGCCCTGGTGCTGGTACAGAAGCGACGTCGCGTAGAGCGCCAGCTCCCGCTCGTTCCCGCGCTGCTCCTCGATCAGGGTGACGATCTCCAGGGCGTCGTTGGCCAGCTCGTGCCCCGGCTGCGCCGCGAGCAGGGTGTCGAAATGGGCGAGGGCGCCTTCGAAGTCGGCGTGCAGCCAGGCGAGGCGGCCGAGCCCGTAGCGCGCCGCCCGGTCTCCGGCGGAGGCGTCAAGCAGGGCGCGGTAGCGGTCCCCGGCGGCGTCGAGGTCTCCCTCGGCGAGGTCGCATTCGGCCAGCAGCAGGGCGGCGTCGGAGGAGCGGTACCCGCCGCGGCCGGTGGCCAGGGAGGCAAGCAGCAGGCGCGCCGTCCCGGCGTCGCCGTAAGCCTGCAGCAGCATGCGCCCCTGGCGGTAGACCGCCTCGCGGCCTTCCGGCTCGTGGGAATAATGGTCGGCGACCTGGCGGTACACGGACAGCGCCCGGTCGTACCGCCCCTGCCGCTCGTAGAGCTCCCCCTCCTTGAGCAGAGATCCGGAACGGTAGCGGGGATTCCCCTGCGGGCGTTCGGAGTAACGCCGGTAGCTTTGCACGGCAACCTCGTCGAAACCGGCAGCCTCGCAGCGGGAGGCGAATTCGTAGAGCGCACCGCCGATGTCGGAGCGCCCCTCGATCTGGAGGAGCGCCTCCAGGCCTGCCTGCGGCTCGCCCGCCTTCAGCGATACCGCGGCCAGCAGCATCGCCGCGTGCAGGGGGTCGCGGTCGGAACCGTTCAGGGCGCCGCGCAGGGCCCGGGCGATGGCCGCGGTTCTCCGCTCCGGCTCCCCGGCGCCGTCCCCGGCTCCGGCGATCTTCTCGAAGTGGCTCTCGACCAGGGGGAAATGCTGAGGTTGCGAGTCGAGGAAATCGAGGGCGGCGCTCACCGCCTCGGGGTAGCGCCCGGCCGCCAGGTGTTCGAGGCAGAGCGCCCATGGGTGGGTGCCGCGACGCTGCTGGCCGGCGTCGCCGGTTTGCGCTCCCGTCTGTGTGTTCAGGGCCGCCCCGAGGCAGAGGCAGAACAACAGTCCGCGCGCGCTCACGGCAGCCCTTCCAGGGTGTCGGGGCGGGCGGCGATGTCAGCGTAGACCGACTCGTAGTAGCGGCGCACCAGCTCGCGGTACTCCGGGGGCAGGTTGCCGGCGAGGGCGCGCTTCATCGCCTCGCGCCAGAGGTCGGGACGCTGGCCCAGGTCCCCCGGGATCCACAGCGGTCCGGCATAGTCGCGGTCGGCGCCGGCTTCGGACTGCCTCTGCTTCTTGAACCCGCGGGCGTAGATCGAACGGCTGGCGTCGAGCATGCGCTGGTAGATCCGCTCCAGCGCCTGGTTGATACGGGGGTGGGGCCGGCTCTGCCGCATGTCGCGCAGCACCCCCTTCATTTCCTCGGCGATCCCGCGCATCCGTTTTTCCGCGCCTCGATGGCCGCGCAAACTGCGCTCGATTTCCGACAGGGCCTGCATGATGCTGCGCTGTTCCGCTGCCAGGCGGGCCATGTCGGCTCTCGCGTTCGCGCCGCGAGCAGGTCTTCCGCGTTCTCCCTCCTGCCCCTCCATACCCTCGATCGCTTCCCGCGTCGCCTGGTTGAGGGCGGCTTGCTGTTCTGAAAGCCCCAGGAGCTTCTCCATCGCCTCGGCGAACCCCGACGGCATGAACGAAGAGGCGACGTCCTCGATGCTCCGGCGCAGCATGTTGGCAGCTTCGTTCAGGTAGCCGTAAGCCTCGGCCTGGCTGGGAAGGGACCGTCCGGCCTCCCGCTGTCCGAGCCTGTGTCCGGACTCCTGCATCTGCCGGCGCGCATACCCGGCGGTTACGATTACGGCTGGATCCAGGCTCAGGGTCTGCTGGCCTGCCCGCGCCAGCCCGGCGATGACGGCATCGGCGCCTCGCAGCAGGGCGAACTGCTCGTCGGCGAGGGCCGCGGTCGACGCCCCGTCCCGTTCCCGGCGGGTGCGCCGGGACAGCTCCTCCTGGCTGTGAGAGAGATCGATCAGGCCGGCCATGGCGTCGCGAAGCTGGGCGACGAGGCGGTTCCTCCCCTCGGCGGAGAACTGGTCCCGCAGCTTTTCGAGGTCCCCCGCAAGTCCGCCGAGATCCTCCTCCAGCCCCTTGCCGAGGCCCCGGGCATGCCGCCGCCTCCCTTGCCCCATGCTCGCGGCCATTTCCCTCATGCGCCCGGCGAGGCCGCGCTGCTCCATTTCCGCGGCCTCCCGGCTAAGGCCTTCCGAGCTTTCCGGGCTGATCGGGGCCAGCGCCTCGGCAGCCTCCTCGAGATCGCCCCGCAGGCGCTCCGAGTCGCGGGCAAGGGCCTCCTCCCGCGCCTCGAGGCGGGCCGCGGTCTCCGAAGCGGAGGCGAGCGCTTCGCCGATGTTCTCCTGCCGTGAGAGCAGGTCGCGAGCCTTCTCGACCGCGGCGTCGAGCTGCTGCTCGGCCTGAACCTGCCGCAGCAGCGCCAGGGTGCGGTCGAGACGCTGCTCGAAGACCTCGTACTCCTCGCTGAATCTCTTCAGTGTTTCCGCCAGCTGTTCGGGGTCGAGCTCCCCGGCGGACTGCTCCAGCTCGCGCAGGGACTCGAGCAGCTCGGGTGTGGTGACCTCCTCCATCAGCTCGCGGATCTCCTCCATCTTGTCGAGGAGCTCCCGCGAGCCCAGACCCTGCTCCGACAGCTTTTCCGCCACCTCTGCCAGTTCCTGCGCCGCCTCTTCGAGGGCCCGGGCGCGCTCGCGTTCGCGGTCCAGGGCCGCTTCGAGCTCCCGTTTCTGCTCCCAGCTGAGCTCCTCGGTCTTCAGGACCTCCCGGCGCACCTGCTCGAGGTACTGCTGCGCGCTGCGCTCCTGGTCGATCAGCTCCTCCATCGACATCACCGTTTCGCTCTGCAGCTCGGTGATTTCGTCGAGAAGCTCGAACATCGACGGGAAGCGCACGGCGAACTCCTTCGAGAAGCTGCTCTTCGGTCCCGTGACGGCGTCGTTGTCGGTGGCGCGCACGCGGTAGGTGACGCGGTCTTCGGGCAGCAGGTCGAGGCCGGCGAGATCCCAGAGGTGTTCGACGGAGACCCTCCTACCCGGACGGAAGCTCAGGGCGGCCGAGGCCTCGCTGCCGCCATTCTTACGGGATAGCAGCTCGAGGGAGGCGACGCCGAAATCATCGCTTCCCTCTATACCCAGGCGGACCACCCTGGACTCGGGAAGATCGATGTCTTCTCCCGGCTCGACGACCGCCACGCGCGGATCCTGGTCCGGCAGCACCTCGATGGCGTAGCGGATCGGGTCGCGGTTGGCCACCCCCTTGCGGTCTCTCAGGTCGATGTGGTAGAGACGGCGGTCAGGGGCGGGGGTTTCCGGGTCGCTGCCCCGGTCCGCGGCGACCGGCAGGGAGAAGGTGGCGCGGGCTCCCAGGTCCTCGACCTCGGCGGGCAGGCGCAGGCTGTCGTCGACGACCAGGGCCGCTTCGTCGAGCGGCTTGGAGGCATCGATCCGAATCTCCACCTCGGTTCCGGCAGGTGCGCTGACGTCGCCGTTTCCGGCTTCGACCCGCTCCTGCCAGCCGCAGTGCGGGGGGTAGCGGTAGCGGACGGTAAGCTGCCGCACCTCGGGAGGATCGAGGACCTCGACGCGGTACGGCCCCGCGTGCCCGTCGCCTCCGCGAACCGAAAAGGAGAACGGACGCGCCACGCCGGTGAAGATGTAGCGGACCGTGTCGGCGGCCTCGCCCGCGGAGGCGGCGATCTCGGTGACCTGCCAGTCGGCGCTGTCCGCGTCGCGCCTCAGGATTTCCGCGGTGCGCGGCACCTCCCCGGAAAACAGGATCTCGACCGCGGCATCCTCTCCCTTCACCACCTCCAGCTGCGGGGGCCGGACCTCGATGAGCGTCCGCGCCAGGCGGGGGTGCTCGCGCAGAGGGCTTGCGCAGCGCTTTGCCGCGGGCAGCAGATCGTCGGCGAACAGGGAGCCGGCAGCCGCGGCCGCCAGGGCCGCAAGGGCGAATTGCCGGACGGCCTGGCGCAGGGGATTCCAGCCGACGATGGAAGCCGTGGAGCGGCCTTCGATGCAGGCTGCCGCCCCCTGAACGGCGGCCGCGGTGAGGCCGGGCGAACGGGTCTGCCGCCGGGGAGGGGAAACCGCCAACTCCAGGGCGAGGGTCAGGCGCCCGCGGAGGTCCCCGAGGTCTTTTTCGGCCAGCAGGCCGACGCGGTGCAAGGTCAGCCGCCGGCGCAGCCGCGAATAGGCCCTGAGCCCTGCAGCGGAGACCGCCCCGGCGATAGCGGCGAGAACCAGCGCCGTGCGCCAGTACGGTCCCGGGTGGAGCAGGTGCTCGGCGCAGACTGCGGCGAGCCCGAGCAGCAGCGCGACGGCGAGCCCCTGCAGCAGGGCGGATCCGGCCTCGACCGCCACCAGCCGGCGGCGGAGCCGGCGGGCGAAGGCGATTATCGAGGCGAGTTCCCGATCGGATCGGTTACCGGGTTCGGCGGACACCACTTCATTCTCCGCATGCGACCCGGTCTTTCGGGAGTCGGCTTTGGAAGCCCCGCTTCGCCCCTTGTCTTCGGCGGCCATTCGCCTTTCCTGGTTGAACTCCCAGCCCTCAGTGAGTGAGTGCCCAGACGACTATGTTGGTCCCCATGCGCAACGCCGCCTCTCGTTTCTCCCCGGGATCGCCGTGGACGTCGGCATCTTCCCAGCCGTCGCCGAGGTCCGATTCGAAGGTGTAGAGGAGGGCGATGCGGCTGCCTTCGAACATGGCCAGGGCCTGCGGGCGGTTGCCGTCGTGCTCGTGGATCTTCGGCAGTCCGCCGGGGAGCTCGAAATGGCTGCGGAAGATGCCGTGACCCGGGGGCAGCTCGACGAATTCCTTGCGCGGAAAGAGCTTGCGCATCTCGCGGCGGAAGGATTCGTCCATCCCGTAGTTGTCGTCGGCGTGCAGGAAACCGCCGTTCTCGAGATACTGCCGCAGGCGGATCACTTCCGCTTCCGACAGCGAGACGTTGCCGTGCCCGGTCATGTACAGGTACGGGTAGGAGAACAACTCCTCGTCCATGATGCGCACCCGCGCCTCCTCGGGTGCGGCCTCGACGCGGGTGTGCCCGGCGATGTAGCGGAGAAGGTTCGGCAGGGAAGAGGGATTGCTGTACCAGTCGCCGCCGCCGTCGTACTGAAGGCGGGCGATCGCGAACCGGTGGCCGTCGCCGGCTGCCGGCCCCGGCGACAGGAACAGCAAGGGGAGCAGAATCCGGGGGAGTCGTCTCACCGTGCCAGCGGCGATCCCGACGAGCCGTTGATTACCGCCACCTTGCCGCGCCGGCGATTGCCCTGGGCGTCTTCCGCGACGATCAGGTAGACCCCCGAGCCGACGAGGAAACCGGCCTCGTTCACTCCCTTCCACGACAACGTCCCTCTTCCGGGTTCGCCGGGAAGGTGGCTGACCAGCTGTCCCGAGGGGCGGTAGATCCGCAGCGAAGCGCCGAGGGGAAGGCCGGAAACCGTCAGCGGTCTGCCCTCTTCATTGAAGGGATCGAACGGGTTCGGGTAAATGGCCAGATCTTCGCCCGCTTTTCCTTCGGGAGCCGAGGCCCCGAGGGTCAGGCGGCTCAAACCGTCGAAGGTGCCTATCCAGAGCTCCCCCTCGATCTCGTCGAAAAACAGCGATTTCACGCGGTTGTCGATCAAGCCGCTGTTGGAGGTGGTAAAAGTGAACTCCCACTCCCCGCGGGAGTTTATTCGCGCCAGCCCTTCCTCGGTTCCCACCCAGATGTTTCTCGCCGCGTCGACAGCCAGGGCGTTGATTTCGTTGGTGGGCAGGCCGTCATGGATCCCGTACGTCCTCCAGTCCCCCTCCGCGATCGAGTAGCTGCCGGAATCACCGGAGAAGGTGCCCCTGAAGCTGTCGAGGCCGTTGTTGGTGCCCACCCATACGGTCCCGTCGGCGGCGAGCATGAGGTCGGTGATGCGGTCGCTCGAAAGGCGGGACTCGCTGGTGGTGTTGAGCCGCGCGATCCGGTCGTCGCTGCCGTCGAACGGCGTGCCCCCGTCGTCGAGAACCGCGATTCCCTCGGTGCGGCTGGTTATCCATTTCAGGCCGTCGCCGTCGGCGCGGAACCTGATCTTGCCGGTGTCGGTCTGGGCGTCGAATCCCAGCAAGTCCTGGGGGATCAGCAGTCCATTCCGCACGGGGTAACCGTCGACAACCACCACTCCGCCCCTGAGGTTGACCATCCACATGTTCCCGTCCTCGTCGCGGGCGATATCGCTTATGGCGACGAAGCTCCGGCTCGACCCGATGCCGATCAGGGGGGAGTTCTGGTGATTTACGATTGCCCAGCCGTCCTGGTCCCGGACGGCCACTCCGCCGCCCCAGGATCCGACCCAGACGCGGCCTTCGGCATCCGCCTCGATGGTGATGAGATTGTTGGTGGGCATTCCCGACCTCCGGTCGTGCACCGTCCAGCCGGAGTCGTCGAGCTGATACACGCCGAACGATTGCTGGTGGTCGTCGGGCACACTGGCGACCCACAACTCGCCGTCGAGAAGCTCCATGTCGAAGAAGTGGTTCTCGGCCGGCTCGTTCGAGGGGGGAGGGGGATCTCCGCCGATGACTCTCAGCCCCTGGCGGGTGGCGAGCCAGAGGATGTCGGCGTTTTCGGACATGTCGCCGACCCCGGATACCGACTTCCCCCGTACCCGCTCCCAGGTACCCTCGGGATCGCGCCCGAAGATGGTGCCCTCCTCAAGGGAGGCCACTACACGGCCTTCGAAGACTCCGAGGCTGGTAGCGGGTTTGTTGACAAGCTCGAACGTGATCCGGTATTCCCCGGAACGGAACGAGGAAATCCCGAACCGTCCGGCCAGAAACAAGGTTCCTTCGAATTCGAGGAGGTCGACGAGGTCCTCGGTTCCGCCGAGGGTCTCCCAACTGTCCGGATCCTGGAGATTGGGCTGGCCGAGGTCGGCGTAGGCGACCCCCAGGGTGGTTCCGGCCACAAGAAGACCATCGAGAATTCCAAGTCCGATCACCTCGGAATCGCGCCCCAGCCTGCCGAGATTGCGGTATGTCTCCTTCACTTCCTCCTTGTCGATCAGGAAAAGACTCACCCCCTCCTCGGTGCCGACGTAGAGCCGGTCGCCGATTGCCAGCAGGGCATTGATGCGAAGACCGCGGAATTCGAGAAACGGCGGATCGAAGGAGTTGGTTTCGGGACGGAAACGGCTCAGTCCCTGCCGGTCGCTGCCGAACCAGATATGTCCGCGGTCGTCTTCCGTCACGGCGAGAAGAGTATTGCCCGCGAGCCCGTCGACGCGCGTGAAGCGCCTGTACTCCTGGGTGTCGACGTCGAGATGCAGGGCGCCTCCATTGGTTGCCGCCCAGACGTCGCCGCCGGCGTCGACGTAGAGCTGGTTGACTTCGAGAATGCTCGTGAAAGCGGCCCAGTCTCCTTCTCCGTCCTGTGCCGAGCCGGGAGTGGCTGGTGCGCCTGCAAGGGTCAGGGCGATGGCGAGGGGCCGGGGACAAAATTTCGGAATCGGTGTCACTTGCTTGCGTCTACATGGTGTTCTGCGGGTCGACCACAAGGGACATGGCGACGCCGCGACTGCCCGCCGACTCCCGCATCGGGTCGATGGCCGGCACGACCCAGTCCCTGAGAAAGCGGGCCGACGGGCCTTGCAGAAGCGCCTGCCAGCGGTGGTATCCGCGCAGCAGCGCGAGAGGAGCCGGGGCCGGTCCGAGAACCGCGCCCCCGCGCGGCCGGGAGTGGGACAGCATCCTGGTGCCGCGATGGGCGGCGGCTTCCACCTGGTCCTGTGCGGGGCCCCGCCAGCGCAGCAGCAGGAGGCGGCCGAAAGGCGGAAAGCCGGCCTGGCGCCGTTGCGCGAGTTCCTCTTCCGCAAAGGCGCTGAAGTCCTGCCGCGCCGCGGCCGCCAGAGAGCGGTCTTCCGGAAGCCGCGTCTGCACCACCACCTCGCCGCGGCGATCCCCCCTGCCGGAACGGCCCGCCACCTGCGTCAACAGCTGGAAGCTGCGTTCGGCGGCGCGGAAGTCCGGCAAGTGCAGCCCGGTATCGGCGGAGATGACGCCGACAAGGGTTACCTCGGGGAAATCCAGTCCCTTGGCGACCATCTGGGTTCCGAGCAGCACGTCGGCTTCCCCGGCGCGAAAGCGTTCGACGAGGCGGTCGTGAGCTCCCTTCCACCCGGTCGTGTCGACGTCCATCCGAATGACGCGTATACCCGGGAACTGTTCCAGGAGGGCGGTTTCGACCTGTTGGGTTCCGATGCCGGTCTCGCGGACTTCCTCGCTGCCGCATCCGGGGCAGGTCGCCGGCACGGGGCGGCGGTAGTCGCAGTAATGGCAGCGCAACTCCTCCCCGCGGCTCCGGTGCAGCGTCAGGCAGACCCGGCAGCGGGTGCACTGAACCGTTTCGCCGCAGTCGCGGCACTGTACGACCGGGGCGAAACCGCGGCGGTTCTGCAACAGGATGACTCGCTCGCCGTGCTCCAGGCGGTCGTGGATCTTCAGGCGCAGGATCTTGGAGAACAGCGCCGGCCGGCGGCGCTGGAACGGCTCGCGGCGCATGTCGACGACGGTGATTTCGGGAAGCGGGCGGTCGTCGACCCGCCGCTGCAGCGACAGGGTCCGGTACTTGCCTGAGCGCGCGTTCCAGTACGACTCCAGGCTTGGGGTTGCCGACCCGAGCACCACTGCGGCGCCTGCCATGCGCGCGCGCACAAGGGCGACGTCGCGGGCGCTGTAGCAGAGGGAGTGACGGTTTTCGAGATCGTCCTGGTTGTAGGAGCCGTCGTGTTCTTCGTCGACGACCACCAGCCCGAGGTCGGCCACCGGCGCCAGGATCGCCGAGCGGGGACCGATGACGAGACGCTGTTCGCCGCGACGCAGGCGGCGCCAGGTGTCGTAGCGCTCTCCTTTCGACAGCTGGCTGTGGAGCACGGCCACGCGGTCGCCGAACCGCCCCTTGAAGCGCCGCACCATCTGCCAGGCGAGAGCGATTTCGGGAACCAGAATGATGGCGCCGCGACCCAGTCCCAGTGCCTGCTCGGCCGCCTGGAGGTAGACCAGGGTCTTGCCGCTGCCGGTGACGCCCTGGAGAAGGGCGGGGAAGTAGACGCGTTTCTCGAGCGCTTCGAGAACCGGTTCGAGGACCGCCTGCTGATCGGGGTTGGGTTCGAGCGCCTCGTCAGTCAGGCCGTCGAGGTGGGCCAGGGGGTCGCGCACGACCTCCTCCTCGACGGTAGCTACCAGGCCGCGGGAACCGAGGCCGCGAAGTATTCCATACCCGAAGCCGCTGGCGACCAGCGCCTTTTTGGACTCGGACCCGCGCTCGAGGACGTAGCGGAGGCAACTCGCCTGCCGCGGCGCCCGCCGGGTCAGCTCCGGCAGGGTGGCCGCGGCGCTCTTCACGTCGATGACCCGCACCCGCTGTTCCCGCTTGACGGATACCTCTGCGTCTTCGAGCACGGGAAGGATGTCGATCTGGCCCGCCCTTTGCATCCGCCGCAACGCCTGTTCGAGTCCGTTGCGTCCCAGGCGCCTGCGCAGGGTGGTTACCTTGAGCGCGCCGGAGCTCAGCTCATCGACGATGCGGGCGCCAAGCCCCTCTTCCGAAGGGGGGGGCGCGCCATTTGCCAGCTGAACGCGCCGTTGCGTGGTCAGCTTGACTCCGGGAGGCAACGCCGCCGCCAGTGCGCTGCCGATCGGAGCGCCGTAATAGGAGGCCATCCACCGGCACAGGTCGACGACCTCCGGAGTCAGCGGGGAGTCGGTATCGAGGATCTGCACGAGGTCGCGGATTTTTTCCGGGCTCAGGGATTCGGTCGGCTCGCTGTCGCCGATGACGAAGCCGGTGACGAGCCGGTTCTGCACCGGGACGAGAACGACGGTGCCCGGACGGACGTCGCCGATCGATTCCCCGGGCACGGAGTAGGTGAGCTCCCGGGGCAGGGGAGGGGGAAGCGCCACTTCCACGTAGCGCCGGCTCATCGGGTTGGCGGTTCTCCGGGGCTCGCTTCCGCGTCCGAATCACCGACAGGGATCGCGGAGACAGGCGTAAGATCCGGCCTCAGCAGGACCACTT
>JAPOZF010000262.1 GCA_026706165.1 Gemmatimonadota bacterium | reverse complement strand
GCTTTGACAGGCCGGACAACAACCGCCCCAGAGTGCTCTTCCCGGCACCGTTGTGACCGGCAACGAGGACGAACTCACCGGACTGTATGGTGAGGGAAATTCCGTCCAGGGCCACCAGGGACCCGAATCGTTTGGTCACATCATGAAGTTGAATGGCGGGTGCGGTCATGAGTTTCCTGCATCCACCTCCCCGTCGAGCAGCTGATATACAGCCTCGGCGCGGCGCATCAGATCATCCCGGCTGGCGCGTTCATCCCTCGCGAGATCACTCTCCGGATAGGACGCCAGCTTTTTAACGAGCTGTATGCGTGCTTGCTCGAGGTCTTCCCGGGTCGCCCGGGGGTCCACGCCTGCGGACCGGGCTAACTGCTCGCGCGAGCACCCGGTTTCCTCGGGGACTCGCAGGACTCTGCTCGCTCCTGCTGCGAACAGGAGAGTCATCAACGAACCCCCCAGGGCAAGCCATTTCACCATCCAGCCCTTTGGACGGTGGGCTGGCAGCGGGATGTCGACGACGGCAGCGCCGGCTTCGGGTCGGAGCAGGTACCACCGGTACGGGCGCTCGTGAATCGGGACTTCGCCACGGTCGATGAATGGCGCCGGCAGATCGATGGTCGGCGGGGACAGGTACAGTTCGAGAAGCCCGGTCGGATATAGAAAGTGGTGACGGTACCGCGAGCCGGCGGTTGTCAAATCGAGCCCGAACGAGAAGGCAACCGTTGAACGTCCCGGTGGCAGAGGTTGGGTATCGTGGAATCGGTTGGCCTCTCCCGGTACCAGGTCGCCGGAAAGGGAACGCAGGCCGAACAGGCCGGCAGGCAGCAGAAACTCGGTGACTCGCCGTTCCTTCCCATCCCCGCTTCCCGTGTAGGTTGCGCGTCCCTGGTTTTCGATCTCGACGAACTGAGCGACCTCGATCGTTTCCCGGCTGACGGTAAGCACCATGCGGTGGTTGTCGATTTTCAGGTCGGCCCTCTCGCCGCCCGGGTCGAATACCTCGAGAACGATCTGTTTCTGCGAATCCGCCCGTAAACGCGCGGATGGATAGGGAATGCCGCGGTAGAAAGGGACGAGTATGAAGGCCAGATCCCGGGTCAGGAAAGGACCGGAGAAGGAGATTCGGCCCCCGTTGTCGGTGCGCTTGCGCAGGATCTCCTCCGGGGTGCCCCGGTCGACCAGGAAGGCGACTTCTGTACCGCCCACCGATTGGCCCGATTCTCCGTGAACGACGTAGGCATCGATGGTGTCGCCGCAGACCGGAGCGAGAAACAGTGCAATATCGAGGATGGCGGCCCGGCCCAGCGCCTTCACCGGAATCACAGGCGGGCGCCGCACTGGGAGCAGAAGCGATGGCTCGCCGCACCAGGGGCACCGCAGGCAGTGCAGAAGAAAGCAGCCCCGGGAGGATCCCGCCGGGAGCGCATTTCGGCGATGTCACGCTCGATGCGGGCGGCTGGTTGCTCCGATGCGGGATATCCGTTCGGCTGATCGAGTTCGCGCAGGATGGCGACCGCCTGATCTTCCAGCGCCCCCCTTTGTCGCCGGTATTCGTCGTCGGACAACTTGCCGACGGAGTGGTCGAATTCGAGCTCTTTAATCGATGAGTACAGTTGTTCCTTGCGTTCGTGCAAAGCCAGTCGCCGCCGCCCGCCCGCTCGCCGAGCCGCCGAACCGGAGGTGGCGTCGAAAAAGGGAACGACAACGAATGCCAGGATTGTCAGCGCCAGTGCCGCGCAGGTGGCGGTAATTGCGATCTCCACGCGCGGCTTACTCCCTGTCCATTCGCGCGAGGTCTTCCCGCAGTCGGGATTCGTAATCCGCGTTATCGTCGTCCCGCGGGAGGGTTTCCGCGACGGGATCCCCCTTTCTCCGAAGCCAACGGTGCAGCACCGCGAGAACGGCGAGGACGCCGGCAAAAAGAACGGCGACCGGCGTCAGGCGGCTGATCCATCGTGAACTTCCGGGAGGAGGCTCGGAAAGAACCGTATTGCCAAAGCGCTCGACGTAACTGGCGACGATCTCTTCGGCGCTCATTCCCGAGGCCATCTGGCGGCCGATTGCCTCCCGTTCTGGAATAGCGAAAGCGGTGCAGACGCAGGTCGCCAGGGATTCGCGGGGGCAGCTCCCGCAAAGACAGACCAAGTCTGAGGCTACCTCCTTGATCTGTTCCGGAGTGGGAAACCGTCCGTTCGGGCCCGTTGTTTCGGCGTGGCTGGCTGCGGGGAACCAGGTGGCCAGGCCCAGGCCGGCGAAAATCGCGGCTGCGCGAATCACGGGAATTCAGACGCGGGCCCCGGCAGGTTCCGGTAACCCCGTGGCAGCTGTCCCGCCGCGGACCGATTCGCGATCGAGCTCAGCCAGGCGGCGCTCCCGGGCCGATGGCCACATGGCCCACAGAGAGCTGAGCAGGAAAAGGATTCCACCGGCCCATACGCAGTTGACGAGCGGGTTAATGTACACCTGGAACTTGGTGCTGTCGTCGCCGGCAGTTCCCACCAGGATCAGGTAGAAGTCCTCCAGCCGCGAAGACCAGATCGCGACTTCCGTGGTGTTCTGCTCGGAGCGGTGGTAGAAACGCCGTTCGGGCAACAGGGTTGCAAGAAACTCACCGTCGCGGCGAAGGGACAGCGCCGCGGCCCTGGTCGACTTGTGAGGGTCTTCGTGGTGGGCAAGGGACTCGAAAGTTACCGAGTAGCGGCCGATCTGCTGTTCCTCTCCATAATCGAGAACGAACTCCTTCTCCGTTGTAAAGGCTTTTCCCGTGAAACCTACGAACAGCAAAACCATGGCGATGTGCACGAGGTATCCCCCGTAGCGGCGCCTGCTCTTGCTCAACAGCCGCAGCAGAGCTGCAACAACCGTGTCGCCGGTGCTGCGGCGCCGCGACACCGCGCCGCGGTAGAACTCGAGAGCGACGGAACAGAATACGAAGCCGCACAAAGCCAGCGAGATAACCGCGTACAGGTCGCCCAATCCCATAAATATCGCACATACAGCAGTGGCAGCGGCGCCGGCAAGGGGCGCGGCAAAATTGCGCTTCAGGCTTTCCGGGGACGTTCGCCGCCAGGCAAACAGGGGGCCGGCGCCCGTGAGAAGCAACAGGACCAATCCCAACGGCACGTTGATGCGGTTGAAGAAGGGGGGGCCCACGGTGATCTTGTCCCCGGTCACGGCTTCGGACAGAACGGGAAACAGCGTTCCCCACAGGACGGCGAACAGCATCCCGAGGAGGATCCAGTTGTTGAGGAGAAAAGCCGTTTCCCGCGAAGCGAAAGATTCGAGCCGGCTGCTGCTGCGCAGGGCCGGCAACCGGTAGAGAAGCAGCGCCGTCGATCCGACGGCCAGCAGAACGAGGTAGACGACGAAGTAGCTTCCGATGCTCGACTGGGCAAACGAGTGAACCGACTCGATCAGGCCGCTGCGGGTGATGAACGTTCCGAACACCGTCATGCCGTAGGTAAGGAAGACGAGGATGATGTTCCAGACTTTGAGCATCCCCTTGCGTTCCTGGATCATGATCGAGTGCAGCAGCGCGGTCGCTGCCAGCCACGGCATCAGAGACGCGTTCTCTACCGGGTCCCAGGCCCAGTAGCCACCCCAACCGAGCTCGACGTAGGCCCATTTTCCTCCCAGAAGGAGGCCGGCGCCCAACAGCGCCCAGGGAATGAGCAGCCACCTGCGCATGGCACGCAGCCAGTTGCTGTCGAGGTTGCCGGACATCAAGGCGGCGAGCGCAAAGGCGAAGGGAACCGCCATACCGACCATTCCGGCGTACAGCATGGGCGGGTGGATCGCCATGTAGGGATGTTGAAGAATCGGGTTGAGGCCGTTGCCGTCAGCGGGCGCAAAGGGCAATCGCCTGAAGGGATCGGCCGCGTACAGATTCAGCAGGATGAAGAAAAAACAATACCCGGCCAGGACTGCGGTTACGTAGGGCATCAGGTCGCGATAGCGGTAGCGATTGACGAGCAGCACGGCCGCCATGTAGATGGAGACCATCCACCCCCAGAACATCACCGAGCCGTTCTGCCCGCCCCACAAAGAAGCGATCACGTAGGGGGTCGGCATCGCCCGGTTCGAGTTCTCGGCGACGTACTGGACGGAGAAGTCGCCGGTGAGGATGGCGTACCACAAACCCATTACGGCGACCCCGAGCAGGATGAAAACCGCCAAAGCGGCGTTTTCCCCGCTGCGAACGAGACGTTCCTGGTCTCTGCGGGCGCCGATGATCGAGGCGAACACGGCGTACCCGGCCGCTACCAACGCCAGGCACAGGGCAAAGTAGCCGACGTCGACCATATCAGGGGTTCAGATGTTGCGAAAGTGGGTTGGAGCTAAGGCCTGACCGGTTGGGCCATTGCCTCTACATGCCCCTCGTAACTCTGGCCTTCGTATTTCGAAGGGCATTTGGCGAAGATGATGTCGGCCTCGAAGAGGCGCTGCCGCGGCAGATACCGCCCTTCCATCACCACCAGCGCCTCATCCTGAAAGGTGTCGGGCAGGACGGTGTTTCCGGAATACCTGACCTGCAGGGTGCGCTCGCCGTCGCCGACGGCGAATTCCGGCCGGTGGCGGTACTCGTCCCATCGAATCGATCCCTTGACTACCGTACAGCCTCCAAGTTGGATGCGGCGGCCGGTGAGTTGCGCATCGTCGGCGCGCTCCAGCATCGACAGGGTCATGTGATGGGCAGCCGACTCGCGTACTCCGGCCGAGAACAGGTAGATCATGCCCGCGGCGATGACCAGGGAACCGATTACAAACCTGTAGCGATTTATCAGCATGGGAGGAAAGCGAAGGCCTGCCTGATTGCGGCTCATCAAGCCGACTCCAGAACTTCCTCAATCGAGTATGGATTCGCAAATGAACACCCTGCCCGCTGGTGTCCCGGGGGCGCCATTACCCGGGCGCGCAGGAACTACAATTCGAGGAACCTGGGAAAGCTGGTGAGAACCCTGCAGCCGCCATCCTCGACCGCCACGACATCTTCGATCCTCACTCCGCCGACCCCGGCGTAGTACAGCCCCGGTTCCACTGTGACGACGTGGCCGGTTTCGAGTCTTCCGCCGCGTGAAGAAATACTCGGGCTCTCGTGAATCTCGAGTCCGAGGCCATGCCCGGTCCCGTGAAAGAAGCCCTGGATGCGGCCATCCCGCTCTCCTGTTTCGAAACCTGCCTCCTCGAACAGCGCGAGGATTTCGCGATGGATTTCACGGCCGTCCGCCTGGTTGCACACAAGGCTCAACCCCCGCTCCTGGGCGCTCAGGACCGTTTCGTACATCCGCTTCAGAGAATCCCCGGCACGTCCCTTGACGACGGTGCGGGTGATATCGCCGAAATAGCGGGTCGCGGCCGACCGCGGGAAAATGTCGATCACAATGGGTTGATGAGCCCGCAACGGGCCGCTTCCCTCCTCATGGGGGTCGCAGCTGTCCCGCCCGCAGGCGACAATGGTGTGCTCGGCGACGCAGTTCAACTCGAGCAGGCGGTGGTGAATCAGATAGCGGATCTTCTCCGAAGTAAGGGTTTCTCCCTCCAGCCGCAGAAGACCGTCGTCCTCCACTGAAGAGGCTCGGAGGGCCGCGATGGCGGCTTCCATTCCGGCCTCGGCAGCCTTCAAAGCGGATTGAATCGCATCCAGCTCCGCCGGGCTCTTGATGGCTCGCTGCGGAAAAAGCGGGGGTTCGGCAACCTGGAGCTCATACCCGGCCGCGCGGAGGAAATCAGCGGCCGCGAGGGGAAACTCGGCCGGCACCAGCAGCCGTTTCAACCCGATCTCTGACAGCGCCAGCGCCACAGCTCCGAAGTACAGGCAGGCCGCAGGGAGCGGTGGGGATTGCTGTGCGGCCTGGTGCTGGAAAGGAGCAATGGAAAGCACCCGGTCGACGCCGGCCTGGGCCTTGGCGCGGTCGATCTCCAGTTCGCTGACGAGTATCGTGCTGGCCTCCGCGGACTGAACGAAGGTGTAGGGATCAGGGGCCAGAAAGCCGCTGGCGTAATGCAGATCGGCGTTGTTTTCCGACGCCCCGATCAGCAGCATTCCGTCAGCGCCTCTGAAGTCCTCCATCAGTTGCCCCGGATTTTCAAGGCGCGGACATCGATGCCCCGACCGGCTCGCCAGATCCAGAAAAGGGCGGATTTCTCCGCTTCCAGCACCGAGACCACCTCGAGCAGGTTTTCGGCGGAGACGACCCGTTCCCTGTCGATTTCAGTAATGATGTCGAATTGTCGAATCCCCTTTGAGGCCGCTGGGCCGTCGGCGTCGATCTCGAGTACGGCGACCGCCTCTTCGCCGTTGAGGAACCCGAGCTCGCCGGCAATTTCGCGCGTGAACCCGAGTTGCTCGGCACGCTCGGGTGACAGCGGGCCGACCACAAGGCCGAGTTGCGAAAGCCGCCGCCTCCCTTCGGCGAGCAACCGGTCCCGTTCAGGCTCCCCCAGTGTCACTGGAACGAACATGGTATCCCCGTTCCGGACGATGGTCAGGGAAACGCGGTCGCCAGGGTCGCGGGCGTAGATAAGAGTCTGGACTTCGTTGCTGAGGTTTACCTCGCGTTCGTCGAGAGCGAGCACCACGTCGCCGTGCAGCAACCCGGCCCCTGAGGCGGGGGAGTCCTCGTCGACGTGGTTGATGAAGACGCCCCGAGGCACTGTCCCCCCCAGACCGGCGCGTTCGACCAGTGCCTGGTCGACATCGAGCATCGAGATGCCGATATAGCCGTGCACCGTGCGGCCGTGTTCGAGGATATCCCGCATCGCTTCCTGTACCAGGTCGATGGGTACCGCAAGCCCGTATCCTATGAAATAGCCGGTGCGGGTCGAGATCGCGGTGTTGATGCCGACGACTTCTCCGTCCAGGTTGAGCAGCGGTCCGCCCGAGTTGCCGCGGTTTATGACGGCGTTGGTCTGGATGAAGCTCTCGATCGCGTAGTTGCCCCGAATGACCTCGGCCTGGCGTCCCAGGGCGGATACGATTCCGTGTGTGAGCGTCAAGCCGAGCCCCAGAGGGTGGCCGATGGCCAGTACCCAGTCACCGATGCGGAGCTCGTCCGACCGCCCGAAAGGGACCACAGGCAGCCCGTCGGCATCGATCTTCAGGACGGCGATGTCGATCAGGGAATCGGATCCGACCACGGTAGCGGGGAAGGCGCGCCGGTCTGAAAGGACGACGCTGATCGAGTCGGCGGCGTTGATTACGTGGTGATTGCTGAGAACGTACCCGTCGGCGCTGACCAGAGTACCGGATCCCAGATAGTTGAAGTGCTCTTTTTCGATCTTGGGGTGGTACGGGGGCAGAAAGCGGCGAATCGCAACCGTGCTGGGAGTCGTCCGGATCAGCACGACGGCGGGGGAAGCGCGGTCGTAGACCATGCGAAACGCCTCCCCGAGGTTCTCCAGCTGAGCCCTGGCAGCCATTCCCGGGTCTTGTCCCGAGGCCGGGGCAATGGCGAGCGCCGTCACCAGGGTCGCGGCGCAAGCTCGTGCGCGGGCGGTCATTTCAGCCGGTAGTCGACGAGCTTTCGGTAGAGGGTGCGCAACCCGATTCCAAGCATTTCCGCCGCTTTTCGGCGGTTGCCGTTGACCCTTTTGAGGGCCTGCTCGATCGCCTCCCGCTCCAGCTCCTTGAGGGGGCGCACGCCGGTTCGGGAAGACCCGATCGCTGCCGGATCGAATTCGGGTCCGTCCATCCGGGGAACCTCCTCGATCTCGTCATCGACCTGGTAGATCGGTCGCGGCGGAAGCGGCGCCCGGTTTCCCAGGCGCTCGTCGACCAGCTGCCGCAACTCGGAGACTTCGCGTTTGAGGTCGAGAAGGGCGAAGTAGATCAACTCCCGCTCGGACTGATCCGGGGTTTTGTTGGTCGCCACCGGCAACTGCCGCAACCCGGAGGGAGGGGTTTCCAGGTGGGGAAGCAGGTCTTCGGGTTCCACCTTGCCCGAAGGACCGAGAAACAGCAGCCGCTCGACGAGGTTGCGCACCTCCCGGATGTTCCCAGGCCAGTCGTATTCCGTCAGCAGCTCGATGGCAGCGTCGGAAAAGCCGGCGAACCGGGTGGGAGCATCCCGTCCGTGAACGCGGACGAAGTGGTCGACCAGGGGTTCGATGTCTTCGCGGCGCTGTCGCAGCGGCGGGATGTTCAGCTCGACAACCTTGAGCCGGTGGTACAGGTCGCGCCGGAACTCGCCGACGGTTACCGCCTGGGACAGGTCCTTGTTGCTCGCCGCTATTACGCGGACGTCGACAGGAATGGCGGAGTCGCCGCCGATGCGGGTGATTTCCCGTTCCTCGAGGACGCGCAGCAGCCGCACCTGTGCGGACAACGCCATTTCGCCGATTTCGTCGAGGAAAACAGTGCCTCCGTCGGCCTGCTCGAAAACCCCCCGATACCGGGCGCGCGCATCGGTAAAGGCACCCCTTTCGTGACCGAAGAGCTCGTTTTCGAGCAGGTTTTCCGGAATGGCGCCGCAGTTCAGCACCTTGAACGGGCGATTGCAGCGGGGGCTGTAGTGGTGCAGGGCCTGGGCGACGACATCCTTGCCGACCCCGCTTTCGCCGCTGATCAGAACGGTTACCTGGGTCGGGGCAATCAACAGGATGCGGTCGCGCAACTCGCGGATCGCCTCGGAACGGCCGACGAGGCGATCGTGCAGGAAGCGGCTTTTTTCCAGCAGTCCCTGGACGCGGCCGCGCAGGTCTTCGGGTGAGACTGGAGCCTGAACGACCTCTTCGAGCGGGTTACCCCGGGATATCCGGTGCCATTGGGCCGCCGATCCGGTTGCCAGAATCAGCGCGGGCAGTTCGCGACGGTCGCTCAGTAACGCCGCGGCGGCGGCGAGCGCCCGACTGGGAAGGTTGAGGTCGACGATCACCAGGTCGGCTCCGCGGTCGAGAAGCCTTCTCAGCGCCGGAGCCTCGCGCACCTCTACTGTCTGCAGCGCCTCGAGGGCCGAGGTGGTTTCTTCGCGCATCCGCGGGTCCTGTGTGAACAGGAGTATGCGTTCGCTCTTGCCCGCCATGCTCAGTCTGGGCCCGGCTGCATACCTCGGCGCAGGGATACCGCCGGCAAAGGCCTGTCGGGGTGCGCACCGTTTCGGTTGCCTGCGCGGCTAACCCGGGGCCTGGCGCTGCCTGCCGGGATGGGACCTTCTGAATTCCACTGTCGGCTTTTCAGCAGGGTGCCGGTGCCACTCACCGATTCCTCGTGCGCTCGAGGCCCTCCCGGGCGATCTTGCCGTATTCGCTGTCGCTGCCTTCGCGGCGGATGATGCGGTCGTAGATACTGGCCGCCTGCGCGAGTTCCCCCAGCTCTTCGTGGCACTGTGCGCGTTTGAAATCTGCGGAGTTGATCCAGCCGGCGAACACGCCGGATCCGTGAAAGGAGACCCGGTAGTAGGCTTCGATGGCATCGCGGTAAAATCCCATCCGCTGGAAGGATTCGCCGATGTAGTAACGGGCCTGAGCTGCGATATCCCCCTGAGCCCATTCGAGAACACCTTCCAGATATTCGATCGCCTGGCTGTACTGGCCTCTTTCCTTGAGAATGTAGCCGATTTCGAGATGCACGGCATTGGCGTGCGGATGGTCGGGATACTGTTCCAGCAGGCGTCTGGCAATGCGGCGGGCCTCGTCCCACTCGAACAGGTCTCGGTAGCAGAGCAGGAGCGACCAGAACGCCTCCTGCTTCTGTGCGTCCGAACCGGCCCCGTCGACGACACGGCGGAAAGCCCCGGCCGCCGGGAGCAGCTGCTTGAGCACGCCCCGGTAGTAGTGACCCAGGCGCAGGTGGACGTTTGCCCCGAACGCCGATTCCCCGTGCTTGCGGGCGAACTGCACCTGGGCTTCCAGGGCGCGCGCCGCCCGCTCTTCGGTCGGTTCCCGAAGGTTCTGCTCCCATAAGGCTGTGACGACGTAATAGCTGGCCGCCGCTGCCGGGTTCTCTGTGATTTTGACCAGCTCTTCGTCCGGGATCTCGAATCCCGGGCTGACGGCGCTGGTTTTTTCAGCCAGCTTTTCCGCGCCCCGAAAAATCTTCAGCGCCCTGCCGTAGTTGTGAACGCCCAGGTAGTGCCGTCCGGATTCCAGGGTGAGAATCCAGTACCATGCACCTCCCTCGGGCACATTGTCGAGAACGGAACCGGCGATTTTTCTGGCGGCGTCGGCACGTCCGAGTCTGTAGAGACAGACTGCCCGCAAACCGTCGACGGCGGTTCCCTTGCCGGCCTCGTAGGAGGCAAGGGCGCGGTCGAAGCGACCGGCGGCGAAATGGTGATCTCCCGCCGCCCGTGAAGCGGCGGAAGCCACCTCTGCAATGGAGCTGCGGCGCAGCCGTTCGAAAAGGGCGACCGCTTCCTCCGGGCGATTCAGGCGCCGCAACAGACGGGCTTTCGCCAGTTTCATGCTGTCTGCGTAGGCCGCCGATGGATGGGCGGACAACAGCTGTTCGTACAGTCCCAGGGATGCCTGGTAGTCCCCATTGCGTTCGTAGGCCCTGGCCAGTTGCCTCCGGATGACGGCCCCGGGCTCCCCCTGGGGGTCTGATTTCTGCAGCTGCTGCAGCGCCGAGACGGCGGCGGGATAGCTGCCGAGTTCGAGGTAGGCGGACGCCAGGGCCATCTGCACTTCCCGGCGCTCGGGAAACGCCGGGTAGGCCAGCAGCAGTTCCTCGAAGCGGGCCGCTCCCTCGACGATTCTCGATTCGGCCATCAATGCCTTGCCGAGTTCGAACAGGACCTCCGGGATCAGGGAGCTGCCGGAGAGATCTCCAAGGAGGGCTTCGAGGGAATCGACGGCAGCCGCCGTCTCGCCCAACCGGGCCCGGCTTGCAGCGGCGCCGAAACGCGCCTTCGGTGCATACTCCCCACCCGGCGATTCGCCGAAGGCGCGTCGATATGCGGCAAGTGCCGCTCCCCATTGGTCGCTGTCCGTCGCCCCGTCCCTGAGGGCGTCGGCCAGTTTCAGTTCGGCGGCGGCTCGCAGTTCCGGGCCGACGGCCTCGGTCAGCCGGAACGAGACCAGCCGTTCCGCAAGCAGAAGAGCCCGTTGGTCCGCGCCGGTTTCCTCCAGATCCGCGTCGAGAAGGCGGAACCGGGCAAGCCGTTGCCAGCGCTCGTCTCCTTCAGCGGCGAGCTCGCGAAACCGCTGCAGGCCAAGCCGCAGCAGTGAGTCTGCCCGGGAATCGAGCCCCTCTGCCCGGCGCTGGCGAGCCAGCGACTGCAGGCAGTCAGCGAGGAGGAATTCGGCTTCAGCAATCGTATCTTCGCCGCCGTAGTCGTCGACGAATGCCTCCAGCTGCCGAACGGCATTGGGGTAATCGTGGTTCTCTCTCAGGGTATTGATTACCCGGAACCGGACCTCCTGCCGCGGGGCGCCGCCGAGTTCGTCCAGCCAGGCCTGTCGCAGGGCGCGGTCGAGGCCGGATCTGTCGAGAATGGTGAACTCGCGCAGATACTCGACTCGCCGGCGCGCCTCTGCTGCCAGCACGTGCGCGGGAAAGCGTTCCAGAAAGGTCAGATACTCCCGCAGCGCGAATCCGGGAAGGCCGCCGTGTTCGTAGGCGCGTGCCGTACCCAGTTGCGCTTGTGCGGCGATGGCCGCATCGACGTGCAGGAGATGCTGGAACTGGGCAATCGCGTCGTTGCTGTACCCGGCCGCATCAAGGACCTGGGCGAGGTCCAGTCGCACCTCTGCCTGAGCTCTCGCATCCTGGTTTTCTGCATCGTTCAGATAATGTCTGTACCAGGTGGCCGAGCGGGTCAGATCGCCGCGGCGGCGGTACAGGGCCGCCAACTCTTCCATCGCCTTGGCCCGAAACGGAGAGGTTCGGGGGGTGGCGGGTTGTTGAATGACTGCCAGGAACAAAGGGATCGCTTCGGCGAAGCGGTCCGTGTGGCCATGGCAAATGGCAACCCCGAGCTGAGCGGAACCCCGTATGAGGTCGCCCGCCCCGGAATCCTCCGCGAGCCGTCGATAGCGCACGAGGGCGGCCTTGTAACGGCCGCCAAGACGCAATGCCTCGGCCGCCCCGAGCTCGGCCCGCCGCCGCAACCCCGGATCGGATACCTGCTTGCGCGCCTGGTTGAAGACTTCGACCGCGCGGTCGTACTGCGCTTTCGCAATGGCGTAATCCCCGGATTCGAACCAGGAGCTGTCCGCGTGGTCCGAGCGCGGGTACCGGTTGCGCAACGCCGTGAAAGCCTGCTCGGCCAGGGCCGGTTTACCGAGAAAGAGCTGGATCCTGCCCGTCAGCAGAAAAGCGTCCTTTACGGCGTCGGCGTCCCGCCCGGAGGTTGTAACCTGATCGAGCAGGCGCTGCGCGCGATCGGCCCTGCCGGAGGCGAAGGTGATGCGGGCCATGTTGAAGCGCGCCCTGGAGGCCAGCCGATGGCTGGCGTACTCCGCAATCAGGCGCTCGTAGGCCGCGATTGCCGCCGGCAGGTTCTGTGCCCTGGTGTAGTTGGCTGCCGCGTCGATGAGGGCGGGAACGGCGAATTCACCGACCGGGAACAGCCGCTGGATCTCTTCGTGCGCGACAGCGGCCCTCGCAAACTCTCCGAGTTGTTCCCAACAGACAGCTCGCTCACGCCTCGCTTCGGCCGTACCGAGGTGCTCGGGATGCTCTGTGAGGTACTCTTCGTAAGCGGGGACGGCTTGCTCGCAACGTCCGCTGCGGGCGTACGAACGCGCCAGAAGCAAACGGGCTTCGGGAAGGTTGCGGTGGCGGGGATAGTTGCGGATGAAGTCCGCGAACAGCTGGGAGGCGGTACCGTAGTCGCCGGCGTCGCGAAACAGATTGCGCGCCAGCTTGAAATCGTCGTCGGAGCACTCTTCGAGGGACTGTCCCCAGGTACCGGAGGCAGCGGCGAAGAAGCTGCCGGCAAGCCACAACCCGGCGAATCCTCCGGGTAGTGGCAGGTGCCGTACAAACGCTACAACGTTGTACAAAAACAATCGGTTGCGTGGTTCCTGACGGAACGGGAAGGATGTCGGGCCGGGGAAAAGGACATACAATTGATGTGCAGATTTCGGATTATATGGTTCGTATTTGTGGAGGTCAAGCATCGTGACCCTGGGCCCCGGAGAAACCGGACAGGACCCCTTGCTGGTGGAAAAAGCGCATGCCAAGGTCAACCTGGGTCTGAAGATCCTCGGCAGACGGGAGGATGGCTTCCACGACCTGGTCAGTATCTGCCAGACCGTCGACCTCAGCGACAGGTTGGAGTTCTTTCCCGCCTCCTCCGACCGCATGAGTTGTTCCGCCCCGGAGCTGGCGTGCGCCGACAACCTCGTGATGCGCGCCCTCAGCCTGTGCCGCCGCCGGATGGGCGGCGATCACCAGCCTGTGCATGTTCACCTCGAGAAGCGGATCCCGGTCGGGGCCGGCCTCGGTGGGGGCAGCGCCGATGCAGCGGCCGTACTCAGGGCGATGGCCGCGATCACGGGAGGTCAGACCGATACGGACACCCTTGCCGCCTGGGGGGCTGCGCTCGGGTCGGATGTTCCCTTCCTGGTCCGCGGGGGGACTGCCGTGATTCGGGGGCGCGGCGAAATCATCGAGCCGGTTTCGTGCCAACGGCTCGAGTACGTCATCGCCTATCCCGGGGTGGAAGTCGATACGGCCTGGGCTTACGCTCAACTACGCGGTCTCAAATTGACACCCATTTCGGCTTACGCTATGTTTGCTGGTTCGCTTGGCGGCGGGCGCGTCGATACGGATCGCCTGGTCGAGTTGGTCGACAACGACTTCCAGCCGATCGTCGAACGAGCCAAACCCATCGTCGCAGATACAAGAGAGCAACTGCTGGCCGCTGGTGCCGCAACCGCATCCCTGACCGGCAGCGGCTCCGCCGTATACGGCATATTCGACGACCGGATCGCCGCCGCGTCGGCTCACTCGCAGCTGACGGCGAAGGGCATCCGGTCTTTTCATTGCAGGACCCAGGATTAGTGGAAGACGCGCAGTTCCCCGGCCAACCGAGGGACGCGCATTTGCTGGTTTCAGCCAGGGAAAGAAAACCCATTTTGCTGCCCGGTCGTTCAATTGGTAGGACAACGGATTTTGGTTCCGTCTATCGAGGTTCAAGTCCTCGCCGGGCAGCCAATAATCGCAAGCAACAAGTCCCGGGTGGAATGCTGCCCGGGCGAAGAAACCCGAGTCGGGAGAAGTGATCCATGCCTGCGGTCAATATGCAGATTTTCAGCCGCGACGAGATCAAGCTGGATATCGAGGAGCGAAGCGAGCGTGGCAAAGGGCCGGTCGGCCGGTTGCGGCGGGATGGGGGAATGCTCCCCGGCATCATTTACGGCCGTCACCGGGAACCGCTCCCTTTCAAGGTGGAAACCCTCTCCCTCGAGCGTGCACTGAGCAAGGGTGGCCAGGATGCCGTCTTTCTGCTGCAGATGAGCGGCAACGGCTCCGGAGACCAGGCGGTGGTGCGTGAAATCCAGTACCACAAGGTCACGGGCGATATCCTGCACGTAGACATGCTCAGAATCGATCCCGAAGAGCACTTGCGCGTCGAGGTGCCGATTTCCACGGTCGGTATACCCGTGGGGGTGCATGTCGGCGGTGGCGCCGTGCAGCATTCCCTGCAGCGGCTGGAAATGGTTTGCCTTGCTTCGGAGTTGCCGTCTCGCGTCGAGATCGACATCGCCGAACTCGACATCGGCAGCAGCATTCACGTAAGCGATCTCCTGGAACAGGACAGCCGGATCACGACGGATCCTTCCACCACAATAGTCAGTGTGCTGTCGCCGCGCCTGACCGTCGACGAAGAGCCGGTCGAGGAGGAGGGGGAGGAGGAGGAGCTCCTCGAAGACGAAGCTCCGGAAGACGGGGAGAGCGAACAGACAGATGGAGGGGAAGACGACTCCTGAGCTCCTCGAATCCCATATCCGACTTGTGGTCGGGTTGGGAAATCCAGGTCCCCGGTACTCCGCTACCCGCCACAACATCGGATTCATGGTTGCCGACCGGCTTCTGGAGGAGCATGGAGGGAGCTGGCGGTCCGGGTCGTTTTGCGAAACGGCGCAGGTCCGGCTGGACACCGACGAGGTAACCTTGTTGAAACCGCAAACCTACATGAACCGGAGCGGCGATGCCGTATCCGCGTTGCGGCGGCAGGAGACCTTCGGTCCCGGACAAGTGCTGGTCGTTTGCGACGATTTCACCTTGCCGTTTTCGCGTATCCGCCTGCGGCGTGGAGGCAGCGACGGAGGGCATAACGGCCTTGCATCCGTACTGGGGGCATTGGGGACGGAAGCAGTTCCCCGGTTGCGGGTCGGGATCGGTCCGGTCACCGATGGGGACGACGTCGATTTCGTACTGACTGAATTCGAGCGCAGCGAACCTGTAGCCGCCCTGGTCGATCGCGCCTGCGATGCCGTCACGTGCTGTATCGATGACGGGGTGGACGCGGCGATGAATCGCTTCAACGGGTGCCCGCCGCTGTAGAAACGGCGGCGCCGGGCTCACTCAACAATCCTGGAGTCGGGAGGTCTGATGGAAAACTGGACGGCGGCCACACCCTATGTCGGTGTGATGGGGCTGGTGGTCGCATACCTCATCTACGCGTTCATCAAGAGCAGTGATCAGGGTTCTACGGAGATGGTGGAGATCGCCGACGCGATCCACGAAGGAGCCATGGCGTTCCTGAAGCGGGAGTACTCCATCCTTTTCGTCTTCGTTGTCATCCTGTTCGCTCTGCTGTTCGTCGCAGTCGATCAGCGCACGGCGTGGTCTTTTCTGGCGGGGGCGGCATGTTCGATCGCCGCCGGATTGTCCGGGATGAAGGCGGCGACCCGCGCCAATGTGCGCACGACCCAGGCGGCGAACGCGCACGGCCAGGGGCCGGCCCTGAGCATGGCGTTTTCGGGAGGCGCGGTGATGGGGCTTGCAGTCGCAAGCCTCGGCCTTCTGGGCATCGGGGCCCTGACCGGGGCCTGGGGCATCTGGGAAGACACGGGCAATGCCAGCGCCATCAGCGGTTTCGCCATGGGAGCGAGCTCCATCGCCCTGTTCGCCCGTGTCGGCGGCGGGATCTTTACCAAGGCCGCCGACGTCGGCGCCGACCTCGTCGGCAAGGTCGAACAGGGAATCCCCGAGGACGATCCCCGCAACCCGGCCGTCATCGCCGACAGTGTCGGGGACAACGTCGGGGATGTCGCCGGGATGGGTGCCGACATCTTCGAGTCGTACGTCGGTTCGGTGATCGCGACGATAGCCATTGCAGCCACCGCATCGGCGGCAACCCTGGCAACCCTGGCTCCGGGTATCGACGCAACGTCGTCGCGCGTTGCGGCGATGGCCTACCCCCTGCTGGTCATAATGTTCGGAATGGTCGCATCGGTTATCGGCATCGCCGCGGTGCGGGTTTTGCAGAACATGGATCCCGGCGCATCGCTGAGATATTCGACCTGGCTGTCGGCCATCCTGATGATGGTGGCCGGGTACTGGCTGGTCGGCGAGCTGCAGCTCTCGATGGGCGTTTTCTGGGCGGTCTTCTCCGGCAGCCTGGTCGGAATCGTCATCGGTCTGCTCACGGAGTACTACACCGGGGGCAAGCCGATCCGCGATATAGCCGAAGCGTCGAAGACCGGGTCGGCCACGAACATCATCACCGGCATGGCGGTCGGCATGGAGAGCACGGCGCTTCCCATAATCGGAATCGCAGTCGCCATCGGTCTGGGCTTCCACTTCGCCGATCTCTACGGCATCGGCATCGCCGCCGTCGGCATGCTGGCGACGGTTGGAATCACGATGTCTGTGGACGCATACGGCCCGATCGCCGACAACGCCGGCGGCATCAGCGAGCAGGCGGGCCTCGGCGAAGGCACGCGCAAGATCACCGACAGCCTCGACGCCCTCGGCAACACCACCGCGGCAATAGGAAAAGGGTTCGCCATCGGCTCGGCCGCACTCACCGCCCTGGCCCTGTTTTCCGCCTACACTTCAACGGTCCGCGAAGTCAGCGGCGGCCAGATCGTCATCGATGTCACCACCCCGAGTGTGGTGATAGGGCTCTTCATAGGCGCCATGATTCCCTACCTCGGGGCCGCGATGACGATGAAGTCCGTCGGAAAAGCCGCCTACCAGATGGTTGAGGAAGTGCGCCGTCAGTTCCGGGAAATCCCGGGATTGATGGATGGCACCGCCAAACCGGACACGCAACGCTGCGTCGACATCAGCACCACGGCTGCTCTGAAGGAGATGTTGCTGCCGGGGTTGACCGCAGTGCTCGCCCCGGTGGCCGTCGGTTTCCTGCTCGGTCCGGTTGCGCTCGGGGGAATGCTTGCCGGAGCAACGGTCAGCGGCGTTCTCGTTGCCCTGATGATGGCCAACAGCGGCGGCGCCTGGGACAATGCCAAGAAATGGATCGAGGGGGGCAACCTCGGAGGCAAGGGCTCGGACCCGCACAAGGCAGCAGTCGTCGGCGATACCGTCGGCGACCCGTTCAAGGACACCTCAGGTCCCTCGATGAACATCCTCATAAAGCTCATGTCGGTTATCTCGCTCGTTCTGGCGCCTCTCTTCGTGCGCTACGGACTCGAGCTGTTCTAGAAACCGCGCCAAAGAGCAAAGCGCAGAAAGCGGTGATTCAATGACAAAGAAATACGAACTCACCTGTGTCTTCGATCCCCAGGCGGGAGACAGCGGGTTCGAAGCACTGGTGGAGAAGTACGAAGGCCTGCTGAAATCGGGAGGGGCAGAGGTCGCTGCCGTAGACCGCTGGGGGTTGCGCAAGCTCGCCTACAGTTCCGTCGGGTTCAAGCGCCGGCAACAGGGATACTTCGCGCTGTTTCAGTTCACGGCGGAAGCCGGGTTGGTTGACCAGGTGCAACAGGAGCTCAAGCTCGATGATTCCGTGCTGCGCCACCTTGTCGTCGCGGTCACCGGGGAATTCCTGCGGGTTCCCCAACTCGCTCCCGAGAACGTCTACATCTACACTCGGGAAGATCGCGGAGGCTCCCGTTTCGGCCGCGGCCGCCGCGACCGCGACGGGAGCGAGAGGCGGGGTCCGGCACCTGCCACATCGCGGGAGGAGGGAGGAGTCCAAACCCCGGGTGAACCAGAAGGAAGGGAGAAGGCGAAGGAAGCGGCTCCCGAACCGGCGGCCGAACCTGTCGCCGAGGTCGAGGCGGCCGGTGGACAGCCTGAGGAAAGCTAGTGTCCCGTCGCAGGAATATGTCGACATTGGGAAGCCGATCCATCCCGGCTCACGGCG
>JAPOZF010000320.1 GCA_026706165.1 Gemmatimonadota bacterium | reverse complement strand
CCCTGGTCGCCGGACAACTCCACCGGAGTTGCTCCGGGAGAGGTGGTCGCGGCCGGACCCGTGGAGGGCGAGCTGCGGGTCGCCGCGCCCGCTGCAGATCGGGTCGTGCACGGTCACCAGCTTGGTGCCGTCCGGGAACGTCCCCTCGACCTGCACTTCGTCCACCATCTCCGGCACCCCTGGCAGGACGTCGGCGGTTCCGAGCAACCGCTTGCCCCGGTCCATGAGGTCGGCGACGCTGCCGCCGTCGCGGATGAACTCGAGCAGCTGCGAGGCGATCAGGGCCACCGCCTCCGGGTAGTTGAGCCGCAGCCCCCGGGCGTAGCGCTTCTGGCTGACGAAGCCGGCCCCGTGCAGGACGAGCTTGTCGATCTCCCTCGGTGACAGTCGCATGCGCTTTACTCCACTTCGTCTCCTACTTCGGTGAGCCTGATGATGGGAAGGTCCTCCTCCCCGTCGTCCGCCGCGGGCGGCGGGTGGATCAGCTCCTCGAGCCGCTTCTTCGTCGCCAGGAACCAGGGGTCGAGGAGCTGCCCGGGATCGCGCGGGCGTTCCACCGGCACCTCGACGATCTCGAGGACGCTCCCCGGGTTGGCGCCGAGCACGACGATGCGGTCGGCGAGGAGGATCGCCTCGTCGAGGTCGTGGGTGATGAACAGGATGGTGACGTCGACGTTCTTCCAGATCTGCAGCAGGTGCGACTGCATGCGTCCCCGGGTCTGCGCGTCGAGGGCGCCGAACGGCTCGTCCATCAGCAGGACGCGCGGCCTGTTGGCCAGGGCGCGGGCGATGGCGACGCGCTGCTTCATGCCGCCGGAGAGCTCGTGGGGGTAGGAGTTGGCGAAGCGTCCGAGGCCGACCAGCTCGATCCACTGCAGCGCCTGCTCGGCGGCGAAGTCCCTGCCGTGCCCCGTCATGCGGAGGCCGAACATGACGTTCCCCTGTACGGTCAGCCACGGGAACAGGGTGTACCCCTGGAACACCATTCCGCGGTCCGGGGCCGGGCCCTCTACCGGGTCGCCGTCGAGCAGCAGCCGCCCGGAGGTCGGGTGGTCGAGCCCGGCGGCGATGCGGATCAGGGTGGACTTGCCGCACCCGGAGGGGCCGATGACGCAGACGAACTCGCGGCGGTGGACGTCGAAGCTGATGTCCCTGAGGGCGGTCACCTCTCCTTCGCTGCCGGCGAACACCTTGCCGAGGCCGTCGACCGAGAGCACGACGGGGCGCTCGCAGATCGCCCGGAAGCGCTCCCGGATCCGCTCCGGGGGCCGGCGGTAGTCGGGCAGCTCGAGCGCGGTCATGACGGAGACATCCCGCGGCCGCCCCGTTCCCAGGGAAACAGGAAGCGCTCGATCAGCCCGAGGACCTGGTCGGTGGTCAGCCCGATGATGCCGATCATGGCGATGGCGGCGAAGACGTTGTCGTAGTTCCGGTACTTCGCCTGCTGGTTGATGAAGTAGCTGATCCCGGAGCTGGCCCCGATCAGCTCGGCGACGATCAGGTAGGTCCAGGCCCAGCCGAGCAGGATGCGCAGGTCGCGGTAGAGCTTGGGCAGGATCCCCGGGACGATCACGTGCAGGATCAGCTGCTTGCGCCGCGCCCCGAGGGTCTGCGCCGCCTCGATCAGGGAGGTCTCGAGCAGACGCGTGGTGTTGCCGACGACGAGCACCATCTGGAAGAAGGTGCCGATGAAGATGATGGCGACCTTGGGGGCGTCGTTGATGCCGACGAAGGCGACGACGAGGGCGCCGAACGCCGGCGCCGGCATGTAGCGGATGAAGTCGACGAACGGTTCGGTGAGGCGGGCGAAGAAGTGGAAGGTGCCGCACAGGATCCCTAGGGGGACGCCGATGAAGGCCGACAGGACGAACCCGTAGAAGATGACGCGGATGCTGTGGGCGATGCTCTCGTGGAGCCAGGGCCCGCCGCGCCGCACCGGCGGCGTCGCAAAGGCGGTGACGAAGGCCGCGGCCGCCTCGTGCGGAGCCGGCAGGTACACCGGGTTGCAGCGCCGCCCCGCGGCTTCCGCCCTGCCCTGCTCGCGCGCGAGGGCGTTCTCGCGGGCGAAAAGCTCGCGGTCGACCCGCATGCCTTCCTCGAAATACCCGATTTCCCCGGGGTCGGCTACCAGGATCTGCGGACTCCACACCCAGGGCACGTAGCTGACCGCCCCCCACAGCGACAGCGGGAGCAGGAACGACAGCAGGCCGAGTCCGAGGCGGCGCCGCGGGGAAAGCGGCTTTCTGACGGCGAGCCAGGGGCCGCGGTTTCCCATGGTGCGGCTCAGGCGAACAGCCTCTTCAGCTCGCCGTCGAGCGGCGCCTCCGCACATCCGGGAGGCAGGCCGAGACGGCGGCCGACGACGCCGAAGAAGAGGCTCCTGCGGGCGTCGTGACCCTGGAGCCGGCTCGCCAGCACGTCGGCGGCGGCCAGCCCGGAGCTCAGGGTGACGACCCCGGGGCGGGGGAGAAGGTCGTAGTTGCCCCAGCGGCTGCGGTAGAGACCGGTGCGGCCCCAGCGGACGGCGACGTTGAGCGATTCGGCCATACCGAAGCAGTCGAAAAGGGCGCCGTACATCAGGGCGAGGTCGCAGCATACCGAGGCGAAGCAGGCCGGATCCGGGCCGTGCCAGTCGCTGCGCAGCGGCGCCGGGATCAGCCCGAACAGGTTGGAGATGCTCAGCCGCGTGGCCCCCTTGAAGCGGGCGAACGAAAGCAGGGGGGCGCCGCGGTAGTCGAGCAGCAGGCGGGGCACGAAACCGGCGAGCTCCGGGTGGACGAGCTCGACGCCGGCGGCCCGCAGCAGGCCGTCAACCTCGTCAGGGCCGGCGCACTGGCCGTCCCAGAACGCCTCGGTGACGTTGAGGTAATGGGCGCCGTGGCGGTCGATCACCTCCTGGAGGCCGGTGCGGCGCAGGTACTCCGCCTCCTGCTCCCGTATCCAGCGGCGGTGGCGGCGGCCGTCCGGCCACTCGACCCCGGGGTCGGTGCCGTCGTTGCGGCCGGCGCTGTGCCCTTCGAGGAGGACGGCGCGGCCGTCGAGGGCGGTCAGCAGCTGGTCGAGGGCGACGGGGTCGGTGTAGGTGCCGGGGGCGTACCCGTGCCAGGTCACCTTGACGAAGACCGGGTCGCCGCCGATGCCGAAGCGGTCGAGGAGCTTCTCCAGGCTTTCGGTATCGAAGATCCTCGCCACCACTCCGGGGCCGTAGGCCAGGTCTTCGGGGATGCGGTCCCCGAGCTCGGCCACCGCGAGCCGGCGGCCCGGCCCGGAAAGAACGGAGCGCTGCATGCCGCCGGCGCCGCGGGCGTTGGGCAGGCGCGCCGCCGCCCTGGAGCGGTGCGAGTTCCACAGCCTGAGCAGGCGCGCCTGCAGCCAGGCGGCGATGTTCGGGTGGCCGTCGGCGAAGTCCCCGACCAGGCAAGGGGGCCCGGGGGGTCGGCCGGCGGCCCATTCCCGCACCCGCCGCAGGAACAGCTCGCGCGCCCCGGCCTCGGCGAGGATGACGGGAACCAGCAGGCGCGGCCCTTCCCCTTCCTCGAGGACGGTCTCCAGCCCGGGGTTGTCGCAGTACAGGAAAGCCGCGTCCGCTTTCCTCGCTCCCACCTCCTCCCAGATCAGGCGCATGAGGCGGTAGACGCGGGCGCGGTCCGCGGCGTCCCCCTGGCCGCCGGAGACGACGACGAGATGGGCCTCGCCGGGCGGCACCCCGGCCCGGTTCAGGGCGGCCAGGGCGGAGTCGGCGAAGGCCCGCACCGGCAGCGGCTCGCACAGGTCGGGCTCGTCGCAGAAGATGCGGGCGTTTCCCGGGCGCCTGCGGGCGCGGGCGACGCTCTCGGCGAACGCCTGCCTGCGGAAGAGGTCGAACCCCGAGGTGAACGGCAGCAGGAAGAGCTCGTCGTGTCCCTGTTCGATGCAGTGTTCCAGCACCTGGTCGAGACCGCAGTCCCCGGGGTCGGCGCCGGATGGCCCAGCCTCCGCCATCGCAGCGCCGAACAGGGGGGCGTCGAAACCGAGCGCCGCGGAGGCGCCGGCCCCCACCGCTGCGGCGAGACCGCAGTCGCCCGCGGCGCCCGCGTCCCCGGCGATGACGAAGGCCGGACCCGCCGCCTGCACAGCCGGGGGCGCTGCGGCGAGAGCTGTGGCCGCTTCGCTCACCCCTCTGCCCCTGCCGCGAGCTTGCCGCCGATGCGGCCGTTGTCCACCATCGCCGCCAGCACGTCCATCATGGCGCGCACCCCGAGCAGGGCGGTGATGTCGGAGACGTCGTAGGGGGGTGCGACCTCGACGACCTCCATGGCGGCGACCCCCTCGGCGGCGATGCCGCGCAGCAGGGCCAGGGCCTCCCTCGGCAGGAACCCGCCGGGCTCGGGCCAGCCGGTGCCGGGCACGTACCCGGCGTCGACGGAGTCGATGTCGAAGGAGAGGTACACGGCGCTGGCCCCCTTCCAGGCGACCTCGAGGGCGATCTCGAGGGTCTTGTCGATCCCCAGGGACTCGATGTCGTCGATGGTCAGCACCGTCGAGCGCATCGAGCGGCCGTGGCGCACCCCGGCGCGCGGCACCTGCCAGCCGCCGATCCCCAGCTGCACGAGGTTGGCGGGCGGGCAGTTGGGGATGCTGGTGGCGTGGAACCAGGGGCAGGTGTGCATGATCTCGTCCAGGTCCCGCTCCTGGGTGTCGACGTGCCGGTCGAGGTGGATGATGCCGATGTTCCCCTCGACGCACTCGGCGACCCCGCGCGCGCAGGGGTAGCCGATCGAGTGGTCCCCTCCCATGATCATCGGCAGGGTGTCGCTGCCGATCACGTGGGCCACCGCCTTCGAGATCTGGTCGTGGCTCTTGGTGATGTTGGCGGGGCAGAAGACGTCCCCGAGGTCGCACATCTTCAGCGTCTCCCTCAGGTCGACCCCCATCTCGAAGTTGTAGGGGGTGTAGAGGGAGGATATGCGCCGCATGCCCTGGGGCCCGAAGCGGGTTCCGGAGCGGTAGGTGGTGCCGATGTCGAAGGGGGCGCCGAGGAAGGCGACGTCGTACTCGCCGACCCGGCGCACGTCCTCGAGAAACGGGCACTTGAGGAAGGTGTTGATCCCCGACCAGTGGGGCAGCTCGCCGCGCTGGAAGCAGCTGATCCCCTCGCGGTCCTCGATCGAGGGGGCCGCCTCGAGGCCGAGCTCGCGCCCCCTCGCCGCCTCGGTCCGCCACTGCTCGTCGCCGAGCCCGGCCTCGGCGTCCTGGGCCTTCCACCCCCGCAGCTGGGAGAGGTCGGGGACGTCGCGGCCGTGGCCGCGGAATCCGGGGGCGTGGTCCTGGTAGAAGGGCAACTCGACATCCTCCTTGGTTGGTGATTGGCGGCGCCGGCTCGGGTGTCCGGCGCCGTGCTCCCTACTCCTTCTTCGCCAGCTTCCCGGCGTACTCCACGACCAGCGAGGGGTCGAGATAGGAGTCGACGGCCTGCGGCTTGTCGTACACCTTGTTGGCGACGTTGAACTCGTCGACCACTGCGCTCGATCCGTAGACCGAGCCGAGGCCCTCCGCCTTTGTGAAGCGCTCGACCGACTCTTCGAGGGAGAGGATGTAGGTTCCTTTAGTGAAGGGGGCGTACTGCTCCGGGGTGAGGCCGACCCGGGCGCTCATGATGCCGAGGGCCTCCTCGCGGTTCGCCTCGTCGGCGAGGTAGTCGACGATCCGGTACCAGACCCCGACCACCTTCATCCAGTCGCCGCGGTCGGCCGCCAGGCTCTCGCTGCTGACGTAGAGCAAGTCGTAGATGATGCCCGGGGCGTCGGCGCTGGTGAAGACCGGCTTCGAGCCGGCGACCAGGTTGAGCGCCTGTCCCGAGTTGGGCTGCCAGGCGACGATGGCGTCGACCCCCTTGGAGGCCAGCGCCTGGGGTGTCTCGTGGGTCGGCATGTTCATCAGCTCGACGTCGGCTTCCTTCATGCCGTTTGCCTCCAGCGCCGTCAGCAGCAGCAGGTGGGAGACGAAGCCGAGCTCGACGCCGACCTTCCTGCCCTTGAGCCCGGCCACCGCGCCGATCCCCGGCCGCGCCACGACCATGTCGTTGCCGTTGCTGTAGTCGTTGAGGATGATCCCCTTGCAGGCCTTGCCGGACGAGCCGATGACCATGGCGTCGCCGTTGGTCATGGCCACCGCGTCGATCTGGCCGGCGGCGAAGGCGTCCATCGAGGGGACGTACTCGAACCAGATGAACTCCGCGTCGACCCCCGCCTCGGCGAACCAGCCCTTCTGTATGCCGACCTCCCATGCGACCCAGCCGGGCCAGTCGCTGTAGCCGATCCTGAGTTTGGCGTCGAGGCCGGTGGCGGCGGTGGTGACGATGAAGCCGGCGGTCAGCAGTGCCGTCCGCCAGAGCCGTGTGCGTGCCATGAAATCCTCCTTGAGAATGAATCCGCGGCGCGGAAAAGGCGTGTTGATGGGAAACGCGGGACAGTTTGCAAATCAGGGGCCAGACCGTTAGTCCGGTGTTCAGGAAACGGCCCGGCGACTGGCGCAACTGTTTGTCGAGGAAAGGGTTGTACCCGAGGTGTTTTTTTCGGGGGATCGCGAAGGCTACCGGGGGAAGAGGCGGTTGGCGATGCAGTACGACATTTTTGTAGCAGGAAATCCTCGTTAAGACACTATTGTCGCACAGGGCCCGGGTGCGGGCCGAGCAGTCTTTCGACCGGGTTGCCTCCGAGCAGGATGCCGGCCGCATCCCCGAGGAGCCGGCGCAGGGGATCGAGGGATTCGCACCGGTCCGCCAGGGCCCGCAGCACCCAGACCTCCTCCCGCGGCCGGGAGTGGGCGACGAGAAGGCCGGACTCCCCGGACGCCGCGGGGCCGGCAGCGGCGGCAGGCGGGATGCTCTCTTCCAGCCGCTCTGCAAGGGAGCGGAAACGGCGGCTGTCGGGGCGGCCGACGGCGCAGGCGTTGAGGAGGGCGGTGCCGCGGCCGAAGGCCCCGGCCGAGTCCGGCGGGGTCTCGTCCGGCCGCGAGCAGTAGCGCTCCAGGAGGACCGTCCTGCCGTCGACGAGGACGTCGATGTCGGAGCGGTACTCGCGGTAGGCGAAGCGCTCGCCGCGCAGGACCCTGCCGGCGGTGTGCCCGTCCGCGAGCAGGAACACGGCATCCCCCTCCAGGCTCCAGCGCTGCCGCTGGCGGTAGATGCTGCCGGCGAACGGCACCACCGGGTCCGGCATGACCACCGCGGTCCCGCCGTCGGCCACGTCGCCGCGCACATCCTGGCGGCAGCCGTCGCCGGCGGGGCACCTGTACACCTTGCCGAGGGCCTGGGTGCCGAGGAAGAGGGCGGCCCCCGGACCGCAGCGCACCTCGAGGTCGACGGCGTCCCCCTCGACCAGGCCGCCGCCGTAGGAGGAGAGGATCACCGGGCAGTACCCCTCCGCGGCGCGCGGGTTGAGCAGCTTGAGCGGGGGGACCGAACGGCAGCGGGTCAGTCTCGAGACGCCGCCGCAGCGCTCGACGGCGGCGAGGGAATGCTGCCCCTGCGACGGGGTTCCGGATTCGTCGGTCACGCTGGAGGGCCTGCCGGCAGGGCAAAAAAGAGGCAGGCCGTCGCCGGGACGGCCTGCCTTCTTTCGGATTGGACGGCGCTCGGCTTCGAACGCCGGCCGGAGTTGCCCAGCCTTACACCATGTCGTAGTAGAGGGCGAACTCGTACGGGTGGGGCCGCAGCCGTATGGCGTCGATCTCCTCTTCCCGCTTGTAGTCGATCCAGGCCTGGATCACGTCCTCGGTGAACACGTCCCCCTTGAGCAGGTACTCGTGATCCTTCTCGAGGGCGTCCATCGCCTCGTCGAGCGACGCCGGGGTCAGCGGCACCGATTCGCGCTCCTCGGCGGACAGCTCGTAGATGTCGGTGTCCATCGGATCGCCCGGGTCGATCTTGTTGAGCACCCCGTCGAGGCCGGCCATCAGCATGGCCGACATCCCCAGGTACAGGTTGCAGCTGGGATCCGGGCAGCGGAACTCGACCCGCTTGGCCTTGGGGCTGGCCGAGTACATCGGGATGCGGCAGGCGGCGCTGCGGTTGCGCTGCGAGTACGCGAGGTTCACCGGCGCTTCGTACCCGGGAACCAGGCGGCGGTAGGAGTTGGTGGTCGGGTTGGTGAAAGCCAGAAGGGAGGCAGCGTGCTTGAGCAGGCCGCCGATGTAGTGCAGCGCCATCTCGCTCAGCCCGGCGTAGCCGTTGCCGGCGAACAGCGGCCGGCCCCCCTTCCACAGGCTCTGGTGGGTGTGCATGCCGGTGCCGTTGTCCTCGAAGAGGGGCTTGGGCATGAAGGTCGCGGTCTTGTTGTGCTTCCTCGCGACGTTCTTGACGACGTACTTGTAGATCATCATCTGGTCGCCGCAGCTGACCAGCGGACAGAAGCGGATGTCGATCTCTCCCTGCCCGGCGGTGCCGACCTCGTGGTGCTGGAGCTCGACGTCGACGCCGGCCTCCATCATCGTCAGCACCATTTCCGAGCGGATGTCCTGCAGCGTGTCGTGCGGGGGTACCGGGAAATAGCCGCCCTTGTAGGGAGGCTTGTACCCGAGGTTCGGCTGCTCGTCGGCGCCGGAGTTCCAGCGGCCTTCGACGGAGTCGATGAAGTGGAAGGAGGAGTGCGCATTCTGGTCGTACTGGATGCTGTCGAAGACGAAGAACTCCGCCTCCGGGCCGAAGTAGGCCGTGTCGGCGAGGCCGGTGGACTTCAGGTAGGCCTCCGCCCGCCTGGCGACGTTGCGCGGATCGCGGCCGTAGTCCTCGCGCGTGATGGGATCGACGATGTCGCAGATGATCGACAGGGTCGGGACCTCGCAGAAGGGATCGCGGAAAGCGGTGGCCGGATCCGGCATGACGAGCATGTCGCTCTCGTCGATCGACTGCCAGCCGCGGATGCTGGAGCCGTCGAACCCGAGGCCGTCGCTGAACATGTCCTCTTCCAGCGTCGAGGCCGGAATCGAGAAGTGCTGCCAGGTTCCGGGGAAGTCGACGAACTTGAAATCGATCATCTGCACGCCCTGCGCCTTGGCGGCGGCGACGACCGACCTCGCGGTGGCGGCCGGGGCCGCCTTGGCTTTCGGTTTTGCTTTCGCTTTGCTCTTCGGTTTGGCTTTTGCCATTGTGGTTCCTCCGTGGGGAAAAGGGTGCGTTGGCAGTCCGCAGTGGGTTGGAAACGGGAGAATCCGGCGGGTGAAAAACAGCCCGTGAATATAGCGGGGATCTCACCCGCATCAACGGCCTGGAGGGCCGCTGCGGAAAAAGCGCGTCATGGAGAAGCCCCGGGGCGGCGACCCCCCGGGGCTGTTCGGTATACCGCCGTGCGGGCGGTCGGGCGACCTGTCCCGGGGGGCTACAGACCCTTCATCAATACCAGGTAGGACTGCTCGGTATCGGGGTTGAGGATATACGAAGCGGAGTAGTCCCCCATCGAGACGCCGATGCCGACGTTGATCAGCGCCGGATCCCCGGAGCTGGTGTAGTACGACTCGGTGCCCAGCCCCGCGAACAGCCCGGCGGAGAGGTCGTCGCCGGACATGAACTCGTAGCCGACCTCGGCGTAGACCGGGGTCGTGCCCGCGGCCCCGAGGAAGATCAGGGCGCCGGTAACGCTCAGCGGTCCGCTGGCGAAGGAGACCATCGCCTCGAGCTGGTGAATCTCCGCGTCGTCGCTATAGTCGAAGAACTCCGTTCCTTCCCCGTTGGGGAAGTAGTAGTCGCTCAGGGTGATCGAGACCGGCCCCGTCGAGTAGCTGACGTAGAGGTCGTTCTCGTTGGCGCCGCTCGAGGTCAGCGACCAGGACGACCAGGCCCCGATCTCGATGCCGGCCTCCGTCGCGTACGACAGGTACGGCTGAATGACGAAGCTGTCGTCGAGGCTGAGGCCGCGCCAGATGTAACGCGTCGCCGCGTCCGCCCCGACTCCGAACTCCGCGTGCGCCGGCGCTGAAACCACCGCGGCCAGCGCGGCTGCGTAGAATGCTGCGAGAATCCTGCGTGCCATTTTCCCCTCCTGTTGGTGTGTGGCACCCCTGGCTGAGGGTGCCGGGCTCAAGGGATCCGGTGGTTAATGAAAAGCTTTAGTTCCGTTTACAGACAGGAGTTTCTTAAAGGAGCGCCGCCGCCGCCCTGGTACTGCACCCTTGAGTACCCACGGGAGGTGGATTCTGGCGGGCGGCGGCGGCAATCTCCGGCTCCTGACCGCAACTACAGGGCGCTGTCCCCGGTCTCACCGGTGCGGATGCGCACCGCCTGGTCGACGGGCACGACGAACACCTTGCCGTCGCCGACGTTTCCGGTCTGGGCGGCCTCGGCGATCTTCGACACCGCCCGGTCGCGCTCGTTCTCCCCGACCACGACCTCGACCTTGATCTTGGGAACGAAGTCGACGGCGTACTCGGCTCCCCGGTAGACCTCGCGGTGGCCGCGCTGGCGGCCGAACCCCCGCACCTCCAGCACCGACATTCCGGCGATACCGATTCCGGCGAGCCCCTCCTGGACCTTCTCCAGGGCGTTGGGACGCAGGAACGCTTCGATCTTGTACATGACTCTCTCCTCCCCGGGGACAAAGGCCTTCAGGCGGTTTCGGGTTTGACGCCGGTTCCTCGCGGGGCCGACTCAATGACAATTTTGCCGCCCTCGGCGGCCCCGGCCGCCTTGATCAGGGAATCCAGCGACTGGTCGTGGTAGGCCGCCATGCCGTGCTCGACGACGTCGAGACCCTCCTCCTCGTCCTCCGGGGAGACCCTGAGGCCGACGGTGGCCTTGATCGCCGAGAACAGAGCGAGGGCCGCGGCGAAGGTGAACAGGAAGATGGCGCCGATGCCGGTCAGCTGGGTGACGGCGCTGGCCGCCTCCCCGGGCCGGCAGAAGAAGGGAATGGCGCAGGCGAAGGTGCCCCAGGCCCCGCACACCCCGTGCACGGATATGGCGCCCACCGGGTCGTCGACCTTGATCCTGTCGAAGAAAAGGACGGAGAAGACCACGACGACGCCGGCGATGAACCCGGTGAGGAGGCCCCCGAACGGGGTCATGGTGTAGCAGCCGGCGGTGATGCCGACGAGGCCTGCTAGGGCGCCGTTGAGGGCCATGGATACGTCCGGCTTGCCGAAGCGGATCCAGCTGGTGGCCATGGCGCCGATGGCCCCGGCCGCCGCGGCGAGATTGGTGACGAAGGCGATGCGGGCGAAGTTGCCGCCGTCCATCGAGGTGGTCGAGCCGGCGTTGAAGCCGAACCACCCGAGCCAGAGGATGAACACCCCCATGGCGGCCAGCGGCATGCTGTGGCCGACGATGGCGTTGGCGCTGCCGTCGGCGTTGAACTTGCCCTTGCGGGCCCCGAGAACGATGGCCCCGGCAAGGGCCGCCCAGCCGCCGACGCTGTGGACGACGGTCGAGCCGGCGAAGTCGACGAACCCGAGCCCCTCGAGCCAGCCGCCCCCGTGCCAGAGGCCGCCCCATGCCCAGGAGCCGGTGATCGGATAGATGATTCCGGTGATTACTACGCTGTATATCAAATAGGAGGAAAACCGGGTGCGCTCCGCCATGGCGCCCGAGACGATGGTCGCCGCGGTCGCCGCGAACACCGTCTGGAAGATCAGGAAGGAGTACATCCAGTTGGGATCTTCACCGAAGGCCTCGGCATCCGGGTTGGGGAAGAACTCCCCCCAGCCGAAGAGCCCGGTGGTGGCGCTGAACATCAGCCCGAACCCGACGGCCCAGAAGGCGATGGCCCCGACGGAGAAGTCCATCAGGTTCTTCATCAGGATGTTGACGGTGTTCTTGGCGCGCGTGAACCCGGACTCGACGAGGGCGAATCCCGCCTGCATGAAGAACACGAGGAAGGCGGCTACACAGGTCCAGTACCAGTCGATCTGGGACGCGAGTCCGGAGAGTTGAGCGGCGACGTCGGTGGTTTCGGCGGCGGCAGCGGCCGGCGCCATGGCCGCGGCCAGTGCCAGGGGAACGAGCGGGGTCCGCATTCCGGCTCCTTTCGATGCGGTTCGGAAAATGGTTGGTGCGATCGCTATTGCAGTAAACGATCTCAGCCACTCCCCAATGCAAACCCGGTGCCAGACGCCCGATCGCTCCGGGCAAGGAAACACAAGTCGCGTGTTTACAACAGGTTGCCTTCGATTTTCTGCAGTTTTGCCCGCAGCGGGATCAAGCAACAATCATGTTGTAATTGGATTTTTTGGCGACAAAAATGTAGGAACACGGGGCTGTACTGACGGCGGGGATGGACCGGTGCCGGATTCACCGTATCCCCGGGGGCGCGGCACTACGACCGGTACTGGGTGTAGTCCACTTCCAGTTTTTTGCAGCGGTAGGAGAAGATGCGCGCCGTGGTGCCGAGCAGCCGCGCCGCCCTGGCCATGTTCCCCCTCGAGTTCTTCATCGCCTCGACGAGGATCTCGCGCTCGTAGGAGCTCATCATCATCTCGAGGGAACCGGACAGCATGGTGCCCGAGGCGTCGGCGGTCTGCAGGGTGGGGGGCAGGTGGTGCCCGTGGACGACGCCGTCGAGGCTGAGGATGACGGCGCGCTCGACGCAGTTCTCCAGCTCGCGGACGTTGCCGGGCCAGTGGTAGCTCATCAGCATGTCGATGGCCGGGGTCGAGATCCGCTTCATCTCCTTCGAGTGCTTGCGCGCGTACTTCTCGAGGAAGGAGTCGGCGAGCAGGAGGATGTCGGATTTCCGCTCCCGCAGCGGCGGCACGTAGATGGGGAAGACGTTGAGGCGGTAGAACAGGTCCTCGCGGAACCGCCCCTGCTTGACGGCGTGCTCGAGGTCGACGTGGGTCGCCGCGACGACGCGCACGTCGATCTGCTTCGGCTCGCTGCCCCCGAGACGCTCGACCTCGCGCGCCTGCAGCACGCGCAGCAGCTTGACCTGGACCGCGGCGCTGAGCTCGCCGATCTCGTCGAGGAAGATCGTGCCCCCCTCGGCGCGCTCGAAGCGGCCGGCCCTGGTCCGGGTGGCCCCGGTGAAGGCCCCGCGCTCGTGGCCGAACAGCTCGCTCTCCACCAGTGACTCCGGAAGGGCGGCGACGTGGACCTTGACGAACGGCTTGCCGGCGCGCAGGCTGGCGTAGTGGACGGCGTCGGCCACCAGCTCCTTGCCGGTGCCGCTCTCGCCGCGCAGCAGCACGGTGGCGTCGCTGGGAGCGACCTTGCCGATCAGGTCTCCCACCTCCTGCATGGGGCGCGAGTTGCCGACGATGTTGGAGGGGTGGAAGCGCTCCTTCAGCTCTCCCTGCAGGCGCAGGTTCTCGTCGAGGAGGCTGGCGCGCTCGCGGCGGGCGGTCCGCCTCGCGGCCACCGCCTGGGCCACCATCGCCGACACGATCGCCAGCAGTCTGACGTTCTGCTCCAGGCGCGAGTCGTCGATGTAGGGGGTGTCGACGCTGAGGGTGCCGACGACCTCTCGCTGCAGCAGGATCGGCACGCAGATGAACGAGGTCTGCGACTTCTCGGTATCGGTGCGGGCCCCGGTGCGGTCGAGGAACAGGGGCTCGCTGCTGATGCGGGGGACGATGACGGCCTTGCCGGACTGCATCACCCGGCCGGTGATCCCCTCTCCCATTTTGTAGCGGCCGCGCTCGATCTCGGACGGGGACAGGCCGTAGGCGATGTCGATGCTGGCCTCGCGGTCCCCCTGGGGAAGGGTAAGGGTGCCCAGCCCCATTTGCAGGCGTTCGCCGAGGAGCTGGAGGATGCGGTGCAGCGAGTCCTCCAGCTCGGACCCGGACCCGAGGACCTCGCCGATCTCGTGCAGAACGTCGATCTGCAGCCGGTCGGTCAGCGCCGAGGGGGATCGCATGATCAGGACCTCTTTCAGTTGAGTTGGGTGTTCGAGTCGACGGACGACAAAATCGTCGATAAAGGAAAAAACCGCTACAAAATTGTATTAATTGAGGATACGGGCGTAACCAAAGGAGGTCAAGCGGGGGAGGCTGCAGCCGGTTGACTTTTGCCAGGCGCCGGGATATCGTAACGGCAGTCGCTGCAACAGGACCGGTGCTACCTCGCAGGTGATGCCATGGATATGGACAAGGATCTGCTCAAGCTGCTCGACAACTGGGAGTACGATCCGGACTCGAACGTCCGCAAGATTGTCGGCGACGACGGCATTCAGAAGATCCAGGTGCGGGTCGACCAGGGGGCCTTCCAGGGCATCCTGCAGCTGAATCTCGACGGGCGGCCCGACGGCAAGCGGCCGCACGATTCCGACTTCGCCCTCGACCACTACCGCGGCGCCCTCGAGAGCCACCGGAGCCGCAACTCCGGACGCGACGAGGGGTTCAACCTCGGCCGCGAAAGCTGCCAGGAGCTGTTCGACGAGGGGGCCCGCGTGTACGGCCGCTACGTGTTCCTGCTGCAGCTCAAGGATTACGGCCGCGTCATCAGGGACACCGAGCGCAACATGCAGCTGTTCCGCTTCGTGCACCGCTACGCCTCGCACGAAGACGACCGCATGAACCTGCAGAAGTGGTGGCCCTACGTGCTGCGCATCCACGCGACCGCCAAGGCGATGCTCGCCGCCCGCAACGGCGATTACGACGAGGCCATCGCCCGGGTGCGCCGCGCCCGCGAGGAGATCGACGACCTGCCCGAGGTCGAGGCGGAGGAGTTCTTCGTCGAGAAGGAACGCTCGCAGCAGGCCCTCGACGAGCTCGAAGAGGAGTTGCGCGAGAACAAGCCGCTCAGCAAGGAGGAAAAGCTGAAGCGCGCCCTTCAGGAGGCGGTCGAGCGCGAGGACTTCGAGCGCGCCGCCGACATCCGCGACCGCCTCAAGGGGCTGTAGCTCCGCCTCCCGGTCCGGGCCCTTGCCCGACGGACCACCCTACCCAACACCCGATACCCCGGGGCCCGACGGTCGCGAACGCGCCAGGTTTCCGGTCACCCGCTCCCGGTGTCGAAACCGTCGGCGAGCGCCCGCAAAAGGGACTCGGGGTCGGCCTCGACGCGCAGCAGCGACCGGTGCCCGGGGCTGAGGAACTGCTGTTCGACCGCTTCGTCGAGGAAGGCGATCAGGTGGTCGAAATAGCCGCCCGTGTTGAGCAGCCCGACCGGCTTGGCGTGAAAACCGAGTTGCGACCAGGCCAGCGCCTCGAACAGCTCCTCCATGGTGCCGTACCCGCCCGGCAACGCCGCGAAGGCGTCCGAGCGGCGGGCCATGAGCGCCTTGCGCTCGTGCATGTCGCCGGCGACGATCAGCTGGTGCAGGTTTCCGTGGGCGGCCTCCTGCTCCTGCAGGGCGCGGGGGATCACCCCGACGACGCGGCCCCCGGCTTCGAGAGCGGCCCCGGCCACAGCCCCCATCAGCCCGACGTTTCCCCCGCCGTACACCAGTCCCATCCCGAGACGGGCGATGGTCCTGCCCAGGGCCTCGGCTTCAAGGCGGTACTCTTCTCCCCGGCCGGACTTCGAGCCGCAGTACACGCAGATGTTCCGGGTGGTTCCGTTCATGTCGCTTCCCAGGTTCCCTTCAGACCAAGGAAAACGAGCCGGGATCCGTGATTCCGGCTCGTTGGCCGAGGACGCGGTCAGGGGCGCGCTTCCAGGTCCAGGCGGTCAGCCGCAACCCGCCGTCAGCGCGTTGGAGCCGCCGGGATTTCGCAAACTCCGGACCTGGACCTCCCGGTGCCGGGTCGGCGGGGTGGAAGCGCGGTGTCCACGAACAGAGGCGCAGCGAGTCCCCCTCTTTCCCGCAAACCCTCCGTAGGCGAGCAGACCATTATCCCCCCATACCCGGTCGAGCGCCGGCAAGGGCGGCATCGGCGGGAAGGACCTGCGCGGCGTTTTCGGGGGTTGCCACAGGGGCTGAACTCAGCCGTGCGGACATCAACTCGCTCATCTCCCGGGCGGAAGGGGCGGCGAGAAGGCGGTGGACGAAGTCGCTGTCCCCGAAGGCCCCGGCGAGGAGGGAGAGGAGGCCGAGGTAGGGGCGCGGCGAGTCCATCGGCACGGCGATCACGCAGACCGCACGCACCGCGCAGAGGTCGTCGCCGCTCGGGTAGTAGATCGGCTCGTCGCACACACCCAGCGCCATCCCCAGGCCGGTGACGCTGCGGGCGCGGGCATGAGGAAGGGCGATGGTGCCGCCGATCACGGTGCTGCCCAGGTTCTCCCGTTCGAGAACCAGCTGCAAGAAACTGAGGCTGTCGTTGAGCCGTCCGGCGCGGTAGAGGCGGTCGACGAGCTGTTTGATGGCGCCGATCTTGGAGTCGGAGCGGAGACGGGGGACCATCATGGTCTGTTCGAGCAGACCGGGCATGGCGGGAAAGGCCCCGGGAGGGTTGCCTGCTGCAAAATCTGCGTCGCTGTCCGCGGCGTCGCGGAAAATCATCGTAACTGGTTGTTTATTCTTGCTTAATTAAAATCGGACAGCAGGGGTTGGCGGGCTGCATTAATTGCGCGGTATCGAGAAGAGTCGGGGCAATGACCTTAACAATGTTGGCGGGCCCAACTCCCGGTGAGATTCCGTGGCCCGAGGCGGGGAATCGCGGTGGTTTTCGGAATTCCGGGCGGGCAGTTGCCGGCGCAACCCCCGGCCGCCAACGATCTATGCAAACTCGGTGCCAGGGGTCGGAACAGTATCGTTTACTTGCTGTTTTTTCTCAGGTTGCGCGAATTACAAAAAAACCCGGGAAGTCGTGTTCCCGCCTTGCCACCTCCGGAAGGTGGGCCTCGGTGCAAGAATTGCATACAGGCGAACCAGGTCAGGTCAGCTTGTACTGCTTGAGCTTGTACTGCAGGGAGCGCACGCTGATTCCCAGCATCGCGGCGGCCTCGCGGCGGTTCGAGGTCACCCGCTGCAGCGTCTGCCGGATCAACTCCGCTTCCACGTCCTCGATGGAGGAGCCGAGGGAGATGGTGAACTCCCCGATTCCCGCACCCGGCTGGTCGATCGCCGCCTCCCCCAGGGCCTCGCGCAGGTGCCGGGGCTCGATGGTGTTCTCGGGGCAGGTGATCACCAGGCGCTGAATGATGTTGCGCAGCTCGCGCACGTTACCCGGCCAGTGGTAGGAGACGAAGAGGTCGACGGCCTCCCTGCCGATCTTCTTGCGGGGCTGGTCGTAGGCCCGGCAGGCCTCGTCGAAGAAGGTCTCGACGAGCAGCGGGATGTCCTCGCGCCGCTCTCTCAGGGGGGGGACGTCGATGGGCACGACGTTGAGGCGGTAGAAGAGATCCTCGCGGAACTCCCCCTCGCTGACCGCGGTTTCGAGGTGGCGGTTGGTGGCGGCGATGACGCGCACGTCCGCCTTGTGGACCCTGGTGTCGCCGAGCGGCTGGAACTCGCGGTTCTCGAGGGCGCGCAGCAGCTCGACCTGGTTCTTCAGCGGGATCTCGCCCACTTCGTCGAGGAACAGGGTGCCCTTCTCGGCCAGGGCGAAGCGGCCGGCCCGGTCGACGTGGGCCCCGGTGAAGGCGCCGCGCTTGTGGCCGAACAGCTCGCTGCCGAACAGGTCCTGGGTGAAGCCGCCGCAGTTGACGGGGACGAACGGCCCTTCCCTCCGGCGGCTGCGCTCGTGGATGGTGCGCGCGATCAGCTCCTTGCCGGCCCCGGTCTCCCCCCTGATCAGCACCGGAACGTCGGACAGGGCCACCTGCTTGACGGTGCGCGTCGCCTGCTGCATGGAGGCGCTGCGGCGCACGATGCGCCGGAACGGGTCGTCGCTGTCGCCGCGGCCGAGGCGGTCGTGCAGCTCCCGGTTCTCGCGCACGAGCCGGACCCGGTCGAGGGCGCGGTTGACGATGAGGCGGACGTGGGTCAGGTCGACGGGCTTGGTGACGAAATCGAAGGCCCCCTTCTTCATCGCCTCGACCGCGGTATCGACGCTGCCGTGCGCGGTGAGGATGACGACGTTCGATTCGGGGTGGCGCTCGCGGATTTCCTCGAGCAGGTCCATTCCCGAGACACCCGGCATGCGCAGGTCGAGGAGGATGACGTCGAAGGCTCCCTTGCGCAGCCGACGGCGCACCTCCCGGGCGTCGGCGGCGGTCTGGAGGTCGAGACCCGGCTCCTGCAGGGCGTCCTGCAGCCCTTCGCGGATGAAGACCTCGTCATCGGCGATGAGGAGGCGCGCCCGCGAGCTGCCGTGGTCTTTCATGTTTGCCGGTTATCCGAAGGAACGGCGAGGGGAAGGCGAACGGACACCGTGGTTCCCGCTCCCTCCTCGCTCTCCACTTCAAGGCTGCCCTGGTGCTGGTCGATGATCCGTTGGGCGATGG